>CAJVYN010000150.1 GCA_913009355.1 uncultured bacterium
AAACTTTTGATACCCCGCCGCTTCGAGATAAGTGTGTTTGCTCTTGCCATTATAAAATTCCCTCAACCAATACTTACCAAAATCCCGTTACTTCAGACCACCCGAGGCCGATAGGAAAGCAGTCTTTTTTAGCTGTCTTTACTAAAACCCTCTCAGCAACATCACCAAAACTTTAGCTTTTGGCTCCGTCCGGTTTTTGGTGTTCGCAGGGACCCCGAAAAAAAATCAACGCTCCATCCGTGTTAACAAGTGACGTAATGCATATTCGTAAAATTTCAGTCTCGACTTTAGATAGACTTTAACTACCGTATCCACAGCCTTGCTTTATGCTGTGTCTTCGCTTCCTACGCCCGACTTCAACGGCCTATAGAGTTTGGGGGAAAATATGTCGGCAGGATTATCGGTCGAGAGCGCTGCTCGAAACAAATGGTGAGGGGGCGTGTTGTCTTTGACGATAGGAGGGCTGAAAGGGTGATAGCCAGGAAGATTTGGGTGTCACAGTTCTAACTGTAAGGAGCTTTCGAAAGAGCGGATTTGTGGTCTGGGGTGCAGCCGAGGATTGGTGTTAATGTTTTCATCGAGCGCAAGCCCAAAACTTTTTGTAAAATTACCGGCAAAGGACGAAAAGCTGTGATGGCCTTAGTAAAACATCTTGAAAATCTGGTAGAACCTGGTTAATCGGCAGAGTGACAAAGGGCTTGGCAGGAGGCAATCGCTTGGGACAGCCCGCTGGTTACGGCAGCTATCGTTTTGAGCTGCTCGGCAGTTAATTTGTCTGCCGATGAGCGGTAAATCAATATAAAACCCGGAGACTGCCCGAATTGGCCCAGGGGGATTGTGAAGGCTGATATTTGATTTAGCCCGATTAAGTTGCCCTGCAGACCCATTGCGAACATATCGTCGAGGGTGCATAGTTTGTTCAACTTGCAGATGTTGTCCACAAGCTCAGGGTTAAAACAATTTTCCAGACGCTGCTCTTCCAAGGTGATTGGCTGGTTACTTTCGAATAAGTGCAATTCGAAGTCCTCTGCCTGGCACAGGAAAAAGGCGACATTTGCATTGCAGATTTCGTTTTTGATGAGTTTGTCTGCGGTAAGAATAAGGCTGTTCAAGTCGGTTGTTCCGATGATTGCCTCGTAGAAATTTGCTGTGAAACTTATGGTTCGCAGTCTTTTAATAAAGTCTCTCTGGGCTGCAATGAGGTCATTGCAGAGTATATCTATTTTTTGGGCCTGTTTTTTGCGTTCTTTGTTGGCCCTGCTGACGAGCAGGCGTAATTTTTTATATCGTTGCTTATGATCCACGAGGTACCGTTTTTCGATAATTAAGTTTGCGATAGTTTCCTGATTTTAAATTCGGCTTAACAAAAGGTCGGCTTTAATCGCAACCGAATTTAAAAAGGTTATTGACAGGTAGCCCTATAAATAATCGGTTATCAATTTCGAGACGATTGAGGAGGGTTAAAGGTCGGATATTGAGGGATATGGCGGGTGTATTGATTTGTCTGTATTTTCGGACTTATTGATACTGTAGTTGTGTTGACCGTTTTCACTGTATAATAACAAACCGCTATCTTGCTCTTTCCCAAATCTATTGCTAAAATAATTGTTGTCAGGTCTCTTTGTTTCCTCTCCGGTTGAAGAAAGAAGAGACAGGATAACAGTCCTAAGGACTCCTTACGGAGGATAAAAAAGACAAATGCAAAAAGAAATAATTCATCCAGACAATCCTGTAATCCCGTCTTAAAAAAAACTTGTGAAATCTGTGGCTAAAAAAACTAAAAATCGTTCTTTACGCATTTGTGATTGCGGACTGGCTGAGTACCGGCGCATATTGCAACTACAGCACCGGTTATGTGAAAAAAGACGTAAGTGTGAAATACCAGATACCGTTTTAATCGCTGAACACCCGGCGGTTATTACGCTCGGCGCCCGGCAAAGTGCCAACAAATTGCTTACCTGTCGCAATACCCTGGCACAGAAGCAGATTGATGTAGTTGATATCCGCAGAGGTGGCGGCATAACAGCGCACAATCCGGGCCAGCTGGTTTTTTATCCGATTCTGCATTTACAGTGGTTACGTCTTGGAATTAGCGAATACATCAGAGAATTGGAAGCAATAGGCGCCGAGCTGCTTGAGCAATTAGGCCTTCACAGCAGAAGGCGAAAGGGTTTGCCCGGCTTATGGGTCGGTACAAGAAAGATTGCTTCTGTCGGCGTGCGCGTCTCGAAGTTTGTAACCTATCACGGTATGGCAATAAACATTCAAAACGACCTGAGTATTTTTGGTTTTATAATACCGTGCGGTCTGGATGGCGTGGAAATGACGTCGGTGCGTAAAGAAACCGGCAGGCACCACTCGATGAGCCAGGTAAAAGAAAGATTAACTCGGCTTCTTGTAAAGCACTTTTCGGGAGGCGTGAACAATGAATCGTGAGTTAAGCCACGACTTACGGCTCACCAGCTACGAGCCACGAAAATTGCCACCATGGTTGCACAGGCCTTTGCCGGCTTCCGAGACCTACGACGCAGTCGATAATCTATTAAGTTCTCTGGGCTTGGAGACAATATGCACTAATGCTAACTGTCCCAATCGGGGCCAATGCTGGGACAGAGGGACAGCGGCGGTCTTGATTTTGGGCAACGTCTGCACGCGAAATTGCGAATTTTGCTCGGTAGCCAAAGGTAAACCCGCACCGCCTGACCCTACTGAACCTGCGCGAATAGCTGAAATGACAAAGCGAATGGGGCTGAAATACCTGGTAATTACCAGCGTTAACCGCGATGATTTGCCGGATGGCGGCGCCGGTCATTTTCGCAAGTGTATTAACGAAACAAGGCAGCAGTGTCCGGACATAAAAATTGAAATACTGACGCCTGACTTCCGTAGCTGCCAGGCCAAAGCTCTGAAAGTTCTGCAGGATGCTTTACCTTTCGTATTCGCTCACAATGTTGAAACAGTACCATCTCTGTATCCAATTGCCAGAATGGGCGGAAGCTATCAACGGTCTTTGAGTTTGCTTAAAATGGCTAAAGAAAGCTACGCTAATATTCGGACTAAATCCTCAATTATGCTCGGATTAGGAGAAACCGACGCTGAGGTCGAACATGTCCTAAAAGATTTGCGTAGTGTAGGCTGCGATAAAATCACCATTGGCCAGTATCTTAGGCCATCAAAAGATTCACTCGAAGTTGTCGAATACGTCACGCCTGCTAAATTCGACTGGTGGAAGCAAAAAGCGATTTCGTTGGGATTTTCCTATTGCTTGTCTTCGCCGTTTGCTCGCAGCTCGTATTTCGCTGAACAGGAAAATACCTTATAGCTGTGTTTTAGTTGTACGAAATCGTTTTATCGGACATTAAAAATATCCATTGATATACTTTTGATGTCATTTAGCCCGGTTCTTTTGCTTTTACGCCAAACATTTCTTATATTTTAGTTGGTACATGTAATATGTAAAGGTGTTGAAACTCATTCTAATCGGGGGATTTTCTGATGGGGGGCAAATGAGTTCTATAAGGAAATTAGTCTGCCGAAAGCGTCAGGGCGTTGCGCTCATCATATCTATGATATTTGTACTTATATTTTCCGCCTTGGCTGTCTCGATGGCCTCGCTGTCGGGCACCAACGTTCAGCTTGCCACAAATCAACACAAGGTTAATTCTGCGCTTGATGCCGCACAATCCGGATTGGAATGTGGCAAATATCTTGTTGCCACAGTTGTTCTGCAGAGCACAGGGGACAACACCGTCTCTGCTGACCAGGCGAATACTGTTTGGACGACATTTTGTCAGTACGTTCAGGACACAGCCCTTGACGGACAAACGGTACCCGCCCCCACACGCTTTACCGATTCAACCGGCAGCGGCGACCAACTTATCACCCCCTCTATTGATTTTGCCAGCACCGACGCAGCTTTTGAAATAAGATTTTACCGGTACGACAGCGACCCTTGCACAATCAAGCTGCAGTCAACGGGAACCGATCGTGAAGTTACAAAACAGATAGGAATGAATATGGCAATTACAAAGGATAACGAGGTTTTGAAATATGCAATTGCCAGCAGGGGCAAGATGTGGGTTACGCAGAACTCCACGATTTACGGCCCTATTTTCAGTACATGGAATAAGCCCGAATGGGGCGCACCCGTTGAGACTACAGCTGATACTACAGTTGAGGGCAGTATAAACACGGTTCTTGCGATTGCAGATCTGGAGAATGAAAATATACAGTTGGAGACTCTTGATGCGAATAATAATCCCGTATTTGACGAATATGGCAACAGGGTTTACAGCGAAGCAGATACGGTTCAGGGTGCTCACGAGGGCATAAATTATGAAGTTTCTGATTCGGATATGCCCGGTATGGATGAAGATGATTATGATACCAGTGCGTACGAGAGTATCTGTACCGATATATCTGCTGCGAGTACAACGAGAGAGTACTTTCCTCATTTGGCCGGCGACTACAGCCAGCCCAAGGCGTCATGGAGCAAGGCGTATGACCGAAATGTTTATGAGAACCAGACGTTCACCAATGCGAAACTTCCCAAGGGCCGTCACGCACTCTTTAGGAACTGCACTTTCGAGGGAGTATTGTTTATTGAAACCAGGGAGTCGTACCAGGACAGTACGAGCCAAACCAACAATGTTCGGTTTGAAAATTGTACGTTTAACGGGGTAATTGTTACAAATGTACCCAGCAGCACTAATCACTGGAGTTGGTGGACTCGAAACGTTCTGTACTTTACGGGCGAAGCGACTTTTGACAATACCTCCAGTATGCAGGAAACTACTATCCTTGCTCCCAATTTTAACGTGAATCTGGGCAATACGGGGGCATTGGATGAAGGTGGTGGGAATGTGCTGACCGGTGCTGTAATAGGCGGTATTGTTGATGTGCGTGGTAATGCTGAGATATATGGTACGATAATCTCAATGTATGATACCAGCGCTCATCCGAATGGGTATGTGACCAATATTGGAGCCGCCGACGACGGCGGAAGCGAAGGCGCTGTTTACAGTGGCGGTACAATTAGTATCACGCCATCGGCGGACCAATTGCTGCCCAGCGGAATCACCAGCCCTATCGTTATTCAACCCCAGCAAAACACTTATTCTGAAGGATTATGATAGAAGTTAATAGATGGTAATTTGAGGTGAAAAATTAATATTATTCTTAAAGGAGAAATAAAATGAGAAACTTAATCTTGAAGATGCTGGTTTTAGCGCTGCTGCTGACGGGGCGACTCACAGTTACAGGGTATGCGAACTGGTCGGGTGAGTTTGCGAATAACTCAATCAGCAGTCTTTGTGAAGACTCTGACGATGGCTGCGACGGTAACCATAACCACGATGACCCTAACGAACCTGGCGGAGGAGAATAACACCAATCCTCTGATTGCGGGTAAATGAGGAATCGTCGTGGGCGGCCATACCAGAACAGTGATTATTTCACTGTTACTTTGTTGTTGAGCCGCCTATCGCTTCGCTCAGTTCCAACAATCGCTCCACCGTTGCCTGTGGCACTTTGCCCTCTCGGTCAATGGTAACGTTGAGCAAAAAGTTTGCTCGCCGGCCGGTCGCTCTCTGAAAGAGCGGAAGCAGTTCCCTCTGTACTTCTCTGAGCTGTTCGCCCGGCTCCCAGAACCACCCTTTGCCGAAGATTCCCACAGCAGAGGTATCGCAGGTTTCCATTGGAATATAATAGGTCTTGCCATTGTATTTCATCCGCGGGTTGTGTCCCCCAACAGGCGGGCAGGTGCGTTCGCCCGTAACTACATCTGCCGGCCATCGCGAACGCGTCCAGTAAGTACCGTCCGTATAGCCCTGATTGACTACCACCAGGCAATCCGGCTGAATCGATTTGATAGTGTTATATGTCCGCTGCAGTTGAGCGGCTGAGATCGGAAGAGCACACGTCTGAACTC
>CAJVYN010000151.1 GCA_913009355.1 uncultured bacterium
AACGGGCGAAATTGTGGCTTGGCTAAACAGTGATGATGAGTTTTGTGAGGGGGCGTTGATGGCTGTCGCCAGTGTCTTTATGGAACATGATGAAGTCGATTTTGTCTTTGGAAATCAATATTCGATCGATTCCAATGGAAAGATTATCAGAGATAACAGACATACTCGTTTTAGCTTCGCCGCATTATGGGCATTGGGAATGGTTTTATCCCAGCCATCGTGTTTCTGGAAGCGAGACCTATTTAGTAAGTTTGGCTACCTTGATGAAACCATGGATTTTTGTATGGACTATGAGTTCTTTTTGAGAATTGGGAACCATGTTAAAGCGAAACATGTGAATCAATATTTATCAAAATTTCGCTGGCACGAAAGTCAAAAATCAAGCACGATTATTCACATTCGTGATTCCGAGCGACAGTTGCTCAAAGAGCGTTATCATGAACAAGCATGTCGCAATTATCCTGTATGGCTTGTGATTATTTACGTTTTTCTGTTTAGATCTTTTTGGTATATAGTGCAGGGAGACTTCTTCTATGTCGTACGGGGTTTGATACGAAGACTGTTGCCGCAAGGATTACGGCCTCGGCGGCTGTAATTTGGAAAAGCTCTGCCGGCCTAAAGTTACGGATGATTGTTATGGATGTAAAAAAGTCTCTAATCAGTGTTTTGATTGGCTCAAAAGATCGTCCTGATTCGCTCATCAGATGCATTCAGAGCGTATTGACACAGACATATACCGACTATGAAATTCTTGTTTTTGACGATAATTCAAAAGAACCCTTTGCTGGATACGTTCGAGACAAATGCCCCGACAATCGCATACAGTTTTATCGTTCAGAGACAACCTTGGGAGTCGCTGGCGGAAGGAATGTAATTATTCAGAAAGCCAGAGGGGACTATCTTTTAACACTTGATGATGATGCGGCTTTTCGGGATGAAAATGCGCTGGAGAAAATCCCGGGTTTCTTTAAGCAATATCCCGATGTTGGACTTTTTTCATTCAAAATTATCGATATAATCGATGGTAAAGAAGCTGGATATCGAGTGCCACTCGGTCGTAGGCTTTTAAAAAAGTCCCCGGAAATTCTCGACAGGGCCGAGTATGTTTCAGGTTTTCTGGGCGGAGGTCATGTATTGAAAGCGGAAATTTTCCAAAAGTGTGGTTTATATCAGGAAGATTTTATGTTTGGGGCAGAGGAGTTGGATTTGGCATATCGTATTATCAACCATAGATACTCTATGATATATACTCCAGAGATTGTCGTGAATCATTATCCAGGGATTTTGGACCCTTTGACAAAAATATCGGATCAAGTCTATGCTGAGCGGATGTATTTTTATATGAGAAACAAAGTCTGGATTAATTATAAATATTTACCATGGTACGCTTTTCTGGTTAATTCTACATTATGGTTTATTTTCCGACTTGCTTCTAATGTGAATAAAGGGGCTTTGGGGTCGGTCTGCCGCGGATACCTCAATGGCATCCTTGGTCTCCGCAATTTACAGCGCATACCACTGACAATTCGTGCAAGAAAATACTTAAGGGACAATCATGGGCGGTTTTATTTTTAGGAATATAGAGTTTTTGGAAGGTTTTATTGTCGTTTGAGGAAAATAGTAAATGAAAGTTTTTCTTTTCGATGCGGCATTGTTTATCGTGTGCTATTTTAGCTTGAATGGGATCGGTTATGCTGTGCTGTCTGCAGAATTTAATCGTGATGGGATAGAGTTTGAAGATTTTCGTCTATTTGCTTATCGATGTAAAATTGAATGTGTGAGAATCGACGAAATTTTGAGTCAATAATTGTTGTTGAAGCAACTACATGCATATTTTATACATTCATCAGTATTTTGCTGTTCCCTGCGGTACTACCGGCACACGCTCGTATGAGTTTGCCCGCCGGTGGGTAAAAGCAGGCCACAAGGTTACCTTGATAACCGGCTATTATGATATCGGCGGTTTAGAACTGGGGAGGGGACTCGTACAGAAACAGATTATAGATCAAATAAATGTAGTCATTGTCGGGACCAGATACAGCAATAAGCAATCATATCTGCGGAGAGCGGTGTCATTTCTGAGCTTTATATTCTTTAGTGTTTATGTCGGCCTGCTGACTAAAAAAGTAGATGTGATATACACAAGCAGCACACCGTTGACAGTTGGGATCCCGGCTATGGTTATAAAATGGCTAAAACGCATATCTTTTGTGTTTGAAGTGCGTGACCAGTGGCCCGAGATACCGATTGAACTGGGCATTATTAAAAACAAAATTCTAATAAAGATTTTGCTTTGGCTGGAAAAAACTATATATAGGCAAAGTGCCGCAATCGTCGCTTTGTCTCCGGGGATGGCCGAAGGGATAAAGCAGATCATTGAAGTGGGCAAATCAGTAACTGTCATTCCCAACAGTTGTGATACAGAGCTTTTCCGTCCTGATGTTGATGGTTCTGCTGTCAGAAAAAAATACAACTGGGATGATAAACTCGTTTTTCTCCACGCTGGCGCTATGGGAAAGGCAAATGGACTTGATTTTGTCGTGGAAGGGGCCGAAAGATTAAGAGATAGTCAGAATGTTCATTTTGTAATTGTTGGGGACGGCAGCGAAAGGGCCGCTTTAATTGATAGGGCTAACAGTCTCGGATTGAAAAATATTGAGTTTCTCGCCTCAAAGCCCAAGTCAGAATTGCCCGGTATTGTCGCTGCCTGTGACGTCTCAATGGTTATATTTGCAAACTATCCTATCTTAGAGCATAATTCTGCTAACAAGTTTTTTGATTCATTGAGTGCCGGCAAGCCCATACTTTTGAATTATTCCGGCTGGCAAAGACAAATTCTTGAGGAAAATGAAGCGGGCTATGGCTGCGATTTATGCAATCTCGATGAGTTTGTTGAGAAAGTGCTGTATCTTAATTCGCACAGAGAAGAACTATTGGAAATGGGACAAAATGCCCGGCGGATTGCTACGGAAAGATTTGATAGAGATAATTTAGCAAGCCAGGCTCTTGGAGTTATTGAATCGATAAATACATAAGTATGAATGGAGATTTAAGTCAGATTGAATTTAAGCTGCTGAGGACCACACATGCCTCTCGAATTGCTAAACTGCATATCGAAGGTATAGAAACCGGATTTATAAGTTCGCTGGGGATTAATTTTGTTACGGTTTTATATGAAGCGATTGCGAAAAATAAATCGAGCTTTGGTTTTGTGGCAGAGGAAAATGACAAGATTCTTGGATTTGTAGCGTTCACGACAAATCTTAATAAACTCTACAAATCAGTCATCCTGAAAAAAGGCTTACGCTTTGTATTTCTGTTGGCTGGCAAGATGTTTTCCCTGAAACGAATGAAAAAAGTGTTTGAGACGCTGCTTTATCCAAGCCGGATAAAGAAAATGAATCTCCCTTCTGCGGAATTGCTGTCAATAGTTGTTGTTGAAGAAGGACGAAGCAAAGGCCTGGCTACTACTTTGATGCAAAAAGGCCTGGCTGAGTGTGTACGAAGAGGGATAGAAAAAGTAAAAGTGCTGGTCGGAGCGGACAATGAGCCAGCAAATAAACTGTACTTGAAATGTGGGTTTGAACTTGTTGGGCAAATTGACAATCACGGGGTAATTAGTAATATATATGTTGCATAAATTAGCGTTTAGCGGTCAGCGGTCAGGTATCAGAAGACAGAAGTCAGTAGACGGTAATAGAATTTATGGTTAATATGGAAGTGCGATGGAAGAAAAAATAGTTCAAAACTGGTACGCACTGGCAAAATATGATTTAGACTCGGCTGAGTGATCAAGATACACAGAGACTTTGGAGGAGATGATGGCTGCTATTGACCATAATGATGCTCAGGATATACTCAAAGAATGTAGAGAGATGACAGAATGGCTCGAAGCTTACAAGAAGTAAAAAAATCCGTAATGCGATTCAGTGAATATGTCAGCAGGGAACTTCCCGTCAGGAAAGTTTTGTTATATGGCTCGTATGCTAAAGGCTCTGCGCAAACTGACAGTGATATTGATATCGCTGTTTTTGTTGATTACCCCAACCACAAGCGACGGCTGGAACTTGCGACAAAACTATTCCACTTTGCCGGAGATATTGACGTAGATATCGAACCCAAGTGCTTTTTCTGGGATGAGTACAATAATTGCATCCAAGGCAGCATTCTTTCTGAAATATTAAATACCGGCATTGAAATAGTGTAAAAAAACCAACTCGATAGCTTTCGACAATTTAGCGACAAGATTGACCGAATATGAAATTCGATATCGAAAAAGGATTTGATGAGAAAACTCTCTAAACGAATTCTCGACATATCGATTTCTCTGCCGGCGATAATATTACTTTCGCCG
Source organism: uncultured bacterium (assembly GCA_913009355.1). GTDB lineage: Bacteria > Planctomycetota > Phycisphaerae > Sedimentisphaerales > Anaerobacaceae > CAJVYK01. Next base: position 4,355 of record CAJVYN010000151.1, read on the forward strand.
GTTTTTGTCGTTATAGTCATAGCTGTAAGACTGTCCGGCAAAGGGCCAGCCATTTTCAAACAGCAGCGGGCTGGCAAAAACGGCAAGCCATTCATTTTTTATAAATTCCGAACGATGAAAACCGATGTTGACCCGTTCGGGCCGAGTCCAAAATCCGGCGAAGACAGACGATTAACAAAAGTGGGTAAATGGTTGCGGGAATATTCACTCGATGAACTGCCGCAATTGTTTAACATACTAAAAGGGAATATGAGTGTTGTGGGGCCGCGGCCGTTGTATGTTGCTCAAATGGCTGAATGGAACGAAAGGCAGAAAAAACGGCTGCTCGTCAAGCCGGGCCTGACAGGATTAGCACAAATCTCAGGACGAGGGGGACTGAGGCGTGAAGAAAAGCTCGAACTTGACGTCAAATATGTAGAAACGGCGGGCTTTTTGGCCGATATAAAGATAATCCTGGCCACTATCGCACAGGTGTTCCAGAGAAAAGATATATACGAGAAAAAGTATTCGCAAACCGAAGAGACAAGAGGAGAAAGGGAAAAAGGAAAAGACGCAGATTAACACAGATTAACACAGATTGACACTGATTAAATAAAGGTAAAAGATAAAGAGGAAAATGAATTCCTGCTTGCGCAGGAATGACAACTTTACGCGGCACACAAGACAACATACGACATACGATAATGGTTAAGTACATAACAAAAATAGAGCAGTTGGAACAATTAAGTGAGAGGGAACAGGCCGAGTTGAAAAATGTCGCCGAGCGGTTTGCTTTTCACAGCAACGATTATTATTTGTCGCTTATCAACTGGGACGACCCCAATGACCCGATACGCAGGATTATAATCCCAGATATAAGAGAGCTTGACGAATGGGGTCGGCTTGACCCTTCGGATGAAAAAACCTATACGATTATACCCGGCCTCGAGCACAAATATAATTCCACTGTACTGCTTTTGGTAAGTAATGTTTGTGAGGGTATATGCCGGTACTGCTTCCGCAAGCGAGTTTTCATAAAGTCGCACAGGGAATGTCTGCAAGACCTGCCGACGGCATTGCACTATATACGGCAACATACCGAAATAACCAATGTGCTGTTGACCGGAGGAGACCCGCTGGCACTTAAATCATCAAAGCTTGAGAATATCATCCGGCAAATAAGACAAATCGACCACGTCCAGATAATTCGCATCGGGACAAAAATGCCGGCATTCAATCCGTACCGGATTGTCGACGACCCGGCTCTGCTGGAATTGGTTCACAAGTACAGCACGGAAAAGAAAAAGATATATTTTATGACTCACTTCGTCCATCCGCGGGAGCTAACAGATGTCGCTATCAAGGCGGTTGGCCTGCTGCAAAGGTGCGGTGCTGTCATAGCCAATCAAACACCCCTCATCAAAGGCGTCAACGATGACCCTGAAGTTCTGGCGGAGCTGTTTGCCAAACTGTCTTTTATTGGTGCGGTGCCCTATTATGTATTCCAGTGTCGCCCGGCTCTGGGAAACAGAGCTTATACAGTACCGATTGAACAGGGCTATGAAATTGCAGA
>CAJVYN010000152.1 GCA_913009355.1 uncultured bacterium
TGTGGACGGATGGGTGATAGAGATTTTGAGTGCAGCCGAAACTTTGGTAAGGGTAGAAGAGGTAAGCTAAAGAGTTTCAAGCATCGCTTTACCGCCGGTGACGATATATCCGATTTGCTGGAGTTGTTACGCGATGTTCTCGGCAAATTCGGCGGCCTTGAAGAGTTTTTTGTTCAGGGCTGCAATTCAAACGATAAGAATACCATTCCCGCATTATCGAGATTTTGTGATTCGCTTCTGGATATGTATGCTAAAACCCATAATGGTCATATCACGAGGGGTCTGGGCTATTTACTGCCCAGGCCGGCTTCCGGAAGTGCCTGTAAAAGATTGAATCTTTTCCTGCGCTGGATGGTGCGCGACGATGACGTTGATACGGGATTATGGAAATCGATTGATAAAGCCAAATTGATTGTGCCGATAGATGTGCATATAGGCCGGCTGTGCAGGATTTTGGGATTTTACAGCCGGAAAACGGTTTCTTTATCAGCAGCGGTGGAAATCACGGAAAATTTTATCGAAATTGAACCAGCCGACCCTGTAAAGTATGATTTTGCATTGAGCAGAATTGGAATCCTGGAGAACTGTACTGGCCGGCGTCGTGCTGAGTGTGAGGATTGTGAGCTGTTTACAATGTGTCTTCGCCGGTAGGAAATTCGTATCTGGTATTTCGTGAAGCGTGAAGCGAGATACGGGCCGCAATACCATAAGCAACAATCCGGGGCGTTTTTTTTATAAAAAATCGTTAAAAATGTATTGAAAGAAGGAAAACCAATTTGTATAGTTCGTTATATGGCGAAGTATAAAAATAACTGTATAAAGGATATTACAAATATTTTGAAGGCATTGGGGGATGAGAACAGGGTTCGTATCGTGATGGCTCTGGTGGACAAAGGGCAGCTTTGTGTTTGCCAGATAATCGAACTGCTGGGTTTGGCGCCATCGACTGTTTCAAAACATTTGTATATTCTCAGGCAGGCCAATCTCATTGAGTCGAATAAAAAGGGCCGATGGGTCTATTACAATTTGGCTGGAGGCGGTGCGAATAAATCGGTTCGAAAAGTACTGCATTGGCTGCAGGAGTCGTTGGCCAAAGATGCAGGAATAAGGGAAGACAAAAAATTGTTGGGAAAAATTTTGAAAGAGGACCCGGAGCGATTATGCCTGAAAATGAAGAAAAGATAAAGATACTTTTTTTGTGTACGGGCAATTCCTGTCGCAGCCAGATGGCCGAGGGCTGGGCCAAAGCTCTCAAGAGCGATGTCATCGAGGCATTCTCAGCGGGGATTCGTCCGATTGGAGTTAGCGATAGAGCCGCAATCGCTATGGCCGAGGCGGGGGTTGATATTTCAGACCAGAGGTCAAAACACATCGATGAACTAAGAGACATTGATTTCGATTACGTGATAACTCTATGTGACAATGCCAGGCAGCAATGTCCGGTGTTTAGCGGTAAAGCTAAGGTTATTCACAGGGCATTTGACGACCCTTACTTTGCATCTGGCAGTGAAGAGGAGGTTATGGCGGTATTTCGAAGGGTGCGTGATGAAATAAAGTCTTTTGTAGAAGGGATGCCCGACGTTTTAACGAGTAAAGAGGCCTCAAAATGATTAGTTCAAGGGTTAAAGAGCTTATTGCCATTGGCGCTTCGGTTTCTGCAAACTGCCGGCCATGTATAAAGTACCATATCGGCAAAGCAAGGGAGGTGGAAATTGAAGAGAAAGAAATCCAACAGGCTGTTGCGGTCGGCAAAATGGTAAGACAAGGTGCTGCCGGCCGGATGGATGAATTTTTGTCGAGTATGATTGGAGATAAGTAAGATGAAAAACGAAAAGAAAAAGAAAAAAGGGCTGTTGTCGGCGTTTCGTGAATCTCTGGCTAAAACCGGCGGGTGCTGCGGTTCCGGCGAAACCTGCGGCGGTACTGCAAATGAAGATGACAAGAGAGCCGCAGAGAAGAAGAACGCAGAAAAATCGGATAGCTGAGAAGAAATACAGTTTAACGGCTGCTGAAGCTGGATATGATTGCGGAACGGTCTTTTCCGGCTCTACAGGGGATGTATGCTATGAGAAAAAAGGAAAATGAAAGGATCGCCGAATACAGGGATATAGCGGTGCTCAGCATTGTTCCCTGTATTGTTGGTATTCTGACTTTAGTAAGCTGGGCGCTGGCATATTGGGGGCTTGGTCCGTACTTTCTAAATTCCGGGTTAGCTCTTTTGGCTGTCTTTGGCGGTGGCTATCTGCGTTTCATTACCGGTTTCAAAGATATTTATAACCGTAAAATAACGGTCAATGTTTTTGTTACCGTTGCCCTTATTGCCACCGTTGCGGTTGGCGAGTTCCGGGCGGCTGCAATCATCGTATTCATTATGGCGGTAGCCGGTGCACTGGAGTCCTATACCCTCGATAAAACCCGCCGCAGCATCAGGGGCCTGCTGGACCTTGCTCCTGCGATGGCGACTGTTCGGCGGGATGAGCAGGAAGTTACCATACCAGTCGGCCAGGTTCAGCTCGGAGATGTAGTGATTATCAGGCCTGGAGGCCGTATTCCTGTTGATGGTGTCGTAATTGCCGGGGCCAGCACAGTCAATCAGGCTCCCATCACAGGCGAGTCAATGCCGGTTGAGAAGTTCAAGACAAGCGAGGTTTTCAGCGGCACCTTGAACGAGACCGGCCGGCTGGAGATTCGCACTACCAGGACCGGTGACGACACCACTCTGGCCAAAATTGTTCATCTTGTCGAGCATGCCCAGGGAACCAAAGCTCCTATCCAGAATCTTGCCGACCGCTTTACCACATGGTTTCTGCCCTCGGTTATAGTGCTTGCGCTGGTTGGCTTTCTTACATCAGGCGATATAAAAGTAGCGGTATCCATTTTGCTGGTTGCCTGTCCCTGTGCCTTTGCCATCGCCACCCCAACGGCTGTAACTGCCGGCATATCCAATATGGCTCGCCATGCGGTGCTTGTCAAAGGGGGGATGTTCCTTGAGCTGGCCGGCAAGCTCGATACGCTTCTGGTTGACAAGACGGGGACATTTACACTTGGAAAGCCGAAGGTGGTTGGAATAGTAACTTTTAATGATATGTCAGAAAATGAGGTTCTGCGTTTGGCTGCGATAGCCGAGAAGTATTCTGAACATCCATTAGCACGGTCAGTTATAGCCCTTGCAAAAGAGCGTGGTCTTGAGATTCCCGACCCTGACGAGTTCAATATCGAAGTTGGGATGGGTGTTACCGCCGTCTGGAATAGCGGGAAAATCCTGGTCGGCAAAGAGCGGTTTCTGGCAAGCAGTGGTATCTCCATTACGCCGGATATCGAGCGAGCGGTTTCGCAGCAGGCAGGGCGGGGCAGAACCGCCATTCTTGTGGCAAGCGATAACAAGCCGGTCGGTTTGATTGCTATTGCTGATGAGATTCGCTCTCAAACCCCTGACGCCATCGCATTACTGAAAGCTATGGGTATTAAAAATACCATAATGCTCACCGGAGACAATCACAGGGTAGCCAAAGCTGTAGCGGAGGAAATCGGTGTTGACAGTTTCCGGGCCGAGCTTCTTCCGGAACAGAAACTGCAATATGTCGAAGAGCTTCAAAAGCAGGGACGGCTTGTCGGTATGATTGGTGACGGCATTAATGATGCTCCGGCACTGGCTTTGGCTGATGTAGGCATTGCTATGGGGGCCGCCGGTACGGATGTGGCCATTGAAACCGCAGACGTTGCGCTGATGAATGACGATCTCTGCCGGGTGGCGGATTTTATATGGATGTCGAAAAAAGTGCTTCGCCGCATCAAGTTAAACATTTTCTTTTCCATCATTTATAACGCAGTCGGGCTGGTTTTGGGCAGTCTTGCGATGCTCACGCCGGTTCTGGCGGTAATTTTTCAGGAGGCCGGCTGCATCACGGTGGTCGTCAGTTCCGCACTACTTCTGTGGGCGAGGCCACCTCAGCATCGTTACTCGAATCCTATCGTCTCTTCGGAATAACAAAAAGGAGAAAAACGTGGCAGCTAAATCAGGTACGACTAAACAACCCAAAGGTTTGAACATTTTCGAGAAGTATCTCACCGTATGGGTATTACTTTGCATTATTGGAGGAATTGTATTAGGCAAGATTGCTCCCGGCGTGCCCAAAGCATTGGATGAGATGGCTATCCACGTCAACGGCGCCCCTATCATCTCCATCCCCATTGCCATCTGTCTGTTCCTTATGATGTACCCGATTATGGTCAAGATTGATTTTGCTGAAGTCGTAAAGGCCGGCAAGAGCGGCAAGCCAATCGGGCTGACGCTGTTTGTCAATTGGGCCGTCAAGCCCTTTACAATGTATGCCATCGCACTATTTTTTCTGGGCACGTTGTTTTACGGTTTCATCGGGCCGGACGCTGTGGATTTCGTCAAGATGCCGTTCGGGCTGGATTTGCCGGTCGGTGCAATTCGCGGGGCTGGAACAGTAGTCCTGCACGAGGGCGTTAAGATGCTCCAGGTTCCGCTTTGGCGTAGTTACCTGGCCGGCTGCATTTTGCTTGGTATTGCTCCCTGCACAGCAATGGTTCTGGTCTGGGGCTACCTTGCCAAAGGCAACGACGGCCTTACACTCGTTATGGTGGCCATCAACTCACTGACGATGCTTTTGCTTTATGGTCTTCTGGGTGGTTTTCTGCTGGGCGTTGGCAAATTGCCGGTGCCCTGGCAGGCACTGCTGCTTTCGATTGCTGTTTATGTTGCCCTGCCTCTGACGGCTGGGTATTTATCTCGAAGATGGATTATTGCCGCTAAAGGAAGGCAGTGGTTCGAGCAGAAATTCCTCCATCTGCTTACGCCGGTTACGATAGTAGCGTTGCTTGCAACGCTGGTTTTGCTTTTCAGTTTCCAGGGCGGAGTGATGCTCTCCAATCCGCTAACGATTCTATGGATAGCGATACCGCTTTTTATCCAGACCAACCTTATCTTCTGGCTGGGTTACGTATCCGCTCGTATTCTCAAACTTCAGTATCGCGATGCGGCGCCAGCTGCTATGATAGGGGCATCGAACCATCTTGAGGTAGCGATAGCGACTGCAGCGATGCTGTTTGGCTTATCTTCCGGTGCAGCCCTGGCCACTGTTGTTGGCGTATTGATTGAGGTTCCGACAATGCTGATGCTCGTCAAAATCTGCCTGCGAACTCAAGGCTGGTTTAAGCGTTGATATAATTGGCATATTTACTTTTCAAAAGCCCTTTCTGCTTTCAGCTTGAATATAACACAAGAGAAATAGCGCTAAAATCTGTTGACTTTCCCATTACAACGGTGTAGCTTATGACAGTAAAGTATGATTGATACAGAAAAAATCAAACCAGAGATTGAACAGGTATAGTGATGTTGTAAGGATAGGATTAGTAACCCCGTAGAACGCAAAAAAGGGAATACTAAATGTTCACACAAGAGGGCATCCTGGAACAGCTAAATCAGAAGGTAGAGGAATTAAAACAGAACTTTTCTGTCCGCAGCATAGGTCTTTTTGGCTCATTGGCCCGCAATGAGGCTGACATGGAAAGTGATGTTGACATTCTGGTCGATTTTATCGAGCCGACATTTGACCATTATATGGATTTGAAATTTTATCTGGAGAAGTTGTTCGACAGGCCGGTCGATTTAGTAACCGCTGACACCGTCAAGTCCCGACTTAAACTCGTTATTAAAAGGGAAGTAATTTATGCCAAGGGACTATAAACAACAGCTCGACGACATAAACAAGCTCGATGCAGTGGAAAGCACCTGCCGGAGACTGCTTTAGATTAAGCAACATTTTTTCTGTAAATTCTTTTTTCTTTTGAATTAGCAGATTCGTTTTCGTTCTCCATTTCCGCTTTCATATTCAAATACCTTTTGCCTGCAACCCAATCTTCGCTGATCTCCATCT
>CAJVYN010000153.1 GCA_913009355.1 uncultured bacterium
GAGAATAGCGACATAATGGAAATTGACATCCCGAACAATAAGATAAATGTAAAACTTTCTGATGACGAGTTGGCCGAGCGCAAAAAGAGCTGGAAAGCGCCGGCGCCGCGAATAACAAAGGGCTGCCTGGCAAAATACGCTTCGATGGCCACCAGCGCCGACACCGGCGCAGTCCTGAAGTGGTAAATCTAAGTTAATATTTGCGCCAATTGTTAGTTATATGAGCCGATAAATTTTTTTTGGACATTAGTACTGAAATGTAGTAAAGGTAGGGTAATAAATATCAAGATTTCTGACTCAGATTGATGGTACTTTGATCCTCGTAAAATCTGAGATGGTGAAATTATGTTAACTCGTTTAAAAGTTTCCGGTTTTAAAAACCTTGTCGATGTGGATGTTCGATTTGGGCCTTTTACCTGCATCGCTGGTCCTAACGGGGTTGGAAAGTCTAATCTGTTCGACGCTATTCGGTTTCTCAGTGCCCTTGTCGACCGTCCACTGATGGAGGCAGCTCTAACTGTACGTGGTGATGAGAATGGTGGGCGGATGGCTGATGTTCGCAGCATTTTCCAGAGATATGGCGATCAGTACGCGTCGGAAATGTCCTTCGAAGCAGAAATGATTGTACCATCGAAAGGCGAGGACGACCTTGGACAAAAAGCGGAGGCTACTAATACTTTCCTTCGTTATACCTTGAACCTTGCATATAGGAAAAACCAGAATCTTGGTTCCTTGGGTTCCCTCGAGGTCCTCAAGGAAGAACTTGCTTATATAAAGGTTCGGGACGCAAAGAAGAATCTGCTATTTCCGCATATACCCGCATGGCGTAGTTCGGCGGTGCACGGCAAACGCAAAGGAAAGTATTTCATATCTACAGAAGGTGAGGGTGAAGCACGTGTCGTCCAGTTGCACCAGGACGGTGGGAGCCGGGGTAGGCCTTTGTGGCAAGTTAAGAAATTGAACAGAACCGTGCTTTCCACAACAAATACATCAGAAAGTCCAACAGCACTTCTTGCCCGGCGAGAAATGCTATCTTGGCGGCTTCTACAACTCGAACCATCGGCATTACGAAAGCCCGACGAGTTCTCTGCTCCCACAAAGCTTCGTTCAAATGGTTCTCATCTTGCAGCAACTCTGTACAGGTTGGCGTATCAAAACAGCCATGCCGAAGCGATGGAAGAGACTATTCCAACAACCTGTGCAAGGGTGGCTAATCGTCTTGCGGACTTGATTGATGATGTTCGCAGAGTTTCTATTGACCGCGACGAAAAACGAGAGCTGCTCACACTTAATGTAATGGGTGGGGATAAAACCCCTCATGCCGCCCGCGCATTGTCCGATGGAACTTTGCGCTTCCTGGCACTCGCTGTTCTTGAACAGGATACTGAAGTCCAGGGGGTAATGTGTCTTGAAGAGCCGGAAAACGGTATTCATCCTGCTCGAATCCCATCCATGATAAAGCTTCTGCGGGACATTGCAACCGATGTCAATGAGCCAGTCAGCGAATACAATCCGCTGAGTCAGGTGATAGTAAATACCCATTCGCCTGCAGTCGTTCAACAAGTTCCTGATGACGCCCTGTTGGTAGCGGAAGCCCGGGAGTTCATTTCCGAAGGGCGGCGGTTCAAAGGCGTCCGTTTCAGTTGTTTACCTGACACTTGGAGGGTAAAGAAGTCACAAGAGAACGTTGATATTTGCAAAATGGGGGATTTGCTGGCTTATCTTAATCCAGTTCTTCCGCAGGGGTATGACCTTGATGAGGACTATATTAGGTTAGGGAAACAGAAAAAAGGCAGAATATCCCGACAAAGACGAGTTATTGACCGTGAAGACGTATCTCCATATTTCCCTGGTTGGGGTCATACTCAATAGATTCAGATGGAGGAATTACGATACACTTTACTTTCCGATGGTCCTTCAGACAAGGCCCTTATGCCGATACTTACCTGGCTGTTGCGACAACATGTGCCCAACTTACCAATACAATCCCGTTGGTCCGAACTTCGGCGATTACCCACGCCACCAAGGGAATTGCACGAGAAAATTCAGTTAAGTATAGACCTATATCCTTGCGATTTGCTTTTCGTCCATCGGGATGCTGAAACTACATCTTTAGAAGAACGCTTGGGTGAGATTAATCAAGCTATTTCTAATGCGATTGTCGATAGACAAATGCCTGCCGTCGTTTGTGTGGTGCCTATTCGAATGATGGAAGCTTGGTTACTATTTGATATTAACGCCATAAGGCAGGCTGCGGGAAACCCTAATGGGACTGTATCCTTGAGTCTTCCCACCCTATCGGGCATTGAAAGTCTTCCGGATCCTAAGAGAGTCCTCCGTGACATATTGCTTACAGCTACTGGACTGGGCACTCATCGTAGAAGACGCTTTGATACGAATATCGCTGTTCAGCGAATTCCGGAATGTATCGAAGATTTCTCATCTCTGCGGATATTGTCTGCTTTTATCGCTCTGGAAGAGTATATCAAAAGAACTATCGATTCTCAATGTTGGGACGATTTAGTTTGATGGTATGAGTAATGTCCAACGAATCTGAAATCTGCGAAATCTGTGACTAAGAAACCAAATATAAATTATCTTCTCTGTGTTCTCTGTGACCTCTGTGGCTATAAAATTCTTTGCTTTTTAAATCGGTGTTAATCTGTGTAAATCCGTGATTAAGAATAAAAAGAAAATATCTTGGTATATTGCAGGTTTGTATTTTGAGTGTCAGCAGTGTGGGCAATGCTGCTCCGGGCCTGGCGAGGGTTATATATGGGTAACCAGGCCGGAAGTTAAGTTCATCGCTGATTTCCTGAAAGAGACGGTAGGCTGGTTGCGGCGAAAGTATCTAAAGCGCGTGGGGTTTCGCACAACGATTATCGAACAGTCCTGCACTAAAGATTGTATATTTTTGCGGAAAATCGACAGCCAAAAGAGATGTATGATTTATTCTGTTCGGCCGAGCCAGTGCAGGACATGGCCGTTCTGGCCGAGTAACTTAGCTAATCCAAATACCTGGAACAAAGCGGCTGCACAATGCAGCGGTATCAATCGTGGGAAGTATTACAGCTTTGGGGAAATAGGAAAAATCAAGAAAGAAAAATGGTGGCAGATTGTAAAACAAACGCCCAGCTCTTAAAAAGAGTGTCTGAAATTTACAACTGGCTGGATTTGCAGACCCGCCGCTACGATAATCCGGAAGGCCGGTGCAATGTCTGCGGCGAATGTTGTGATTTCGAAAGTTACAGCCACCGTTTATTCGTCACCTCACCGGAACTGATGTATCTGACTGCGAATCTTGGCGCCGAAAATATAAAGCCGCAGACAACCAGCCGATGCCCCTACAACGTCAGCGGTAAATGCACGGTTTATGAATATCGTTTTGCCGGCTGTAGAATCTTTTGCTGCAAAGCTGATGCGGATTTTCAAAGCGGGTTGAGCGAATCTGCCCTGAAGAAATTCAAATCAATCTCTATGGAATTCCAAATCGACTATCGCTATACCAACCTGGCGAGGGCGTTGGGCGGCCTTGTGAGCTAATACTTGTCAATTGGCAGGGGGATATTGTTCTGGGGGTCGCGCAGATTGATATATTTTACGCTGTTCAGTGAGCCGTATTCTTTGTAATAGTCGTAAAGTCTGGCCAGCTTATCTTTATCGGTAGCTTCCAGATGTCGCTGCCAGGCGCCGATTTCAGCTCCCCATATAATTTCTGTATTATCGTTTGTGTACAGGATGATATGCGAAGCCCTGCTGTTCTGACGGCCGTTAAAATTGCTTACGTCGATTCTGTCGATTTCATAAAGCAGGGGTTTATCAGGTGTAACAAGTTTATCCATTCGGTCGAGCCGTATCAACACAGCTACCGCCGCAGCGAGGTCATCCCGCCTCCAAATTTCGCCCGGCTGTGGTTTTGTTATTACCGACAGCCCCTTTACCTTTACGATGGGCAGGTTCGGCATCGGTACAAAATCGAGCACAATCAGTTCAGCGTCCACGTAAAATTTGTGCAGACCTGATCTGACCAGGGCCAGAGGTTTTCGCCATCGCCCTTCGATGAGAATGCTGTCGTGTGTGGTCTGCACTGTTACTTCGTCCAGCCATGCAACCAGTGTCTCGATATTCTGTTGCACCGACAGTGCGGTGTCTTCATCAGGTTTCAGGTCTTCACCGTCAGCCCTGGCTGCGGCGTAAATTTTTTCCTCGAGCTGGTAATTAACCCAGGAAGGAGGATTAACCAGTTTCAGGGTGGCTGAACTTTGCGAAACAGGGTTGGTCTTTTTTACATATTTGCTCAGGAATGCAAAGCCGATTCCTACGGCGGCAAAGATACAAACTACTGCCAACACTTTCAAAATACCCTTCAAACTCGGACTGTGAGCTGTCTTTATCTTTCTTTTTGAGGTCCCGAGCTTGAATGATATTCTTTTAGCTTTACGTTTTGTCCGTTTTCTTTTGGCCACTATTATCTCGTATCTTGTGGAGCGTATCTCCTGTCTCGCTTCACGAGCGACGAGCGACGAGCGACGAATACGCTTCCTCGATGATTTTTACACACAAGCCACTCATCGAAAGTCCTTCTTTTGCCGCTGCTCTTGGTAAAAGTGAATGGGTTGTAAAGCCCGGAATAGTATTAGCTTCCAGGGCATAAGCGATACGGTCTCTGCTCAGGATAAAGTCAACTCGCCCAAAGCCGCTAAGCCCGAGCGCACCGAAGCAATCCATCGCTGCCGCCTTGATTTTTGCTGTTAGTCTCGGCTCTTCGATTGTCTCGAAAAGAAACTCTGTCTTCTCGTCGATGTATTTTGCTTGATAATCGTAAAATCCGGTCTTGCTTTTAATCTCGATAATCGGCAGCGCCCGCCCGCAGAGGACACCGACCGTTACCTCCCTGCCCGGTATGAATTCTTCTATCATACAATCGCCGAATTCGCTCAGGCATTTTTGGGCGGCGGCAATAGTCTTTCGTGGCTCGGAAGTTATACTGACACCGACACTGCTGCCTTGCTTTATTGGTTTTATTACATATTTATCTGCGAACTGCCGGAGTTGCCCTTCAAGTTTCCCGATATCGGTATTGGCGTCAAACTCAATTGCCGCTGGTGTATCTATATCGGCTTCGACAAAAGCTTTCTTGCTCGCCATTTTATCAAAAGCTAATCTGCTTGCCGCCGGCCCGCTGCCCGTATAAGTGAGCGATTTGTCTTCGAGTATTTGCTGCAGTTGGCCGTCTTCGCCGAATTCGCCGTGCAGTGCAGGAAAGAACACGTCAATACTGTCATCTTCCAGTATATTCAAATTATCCGGCCCAATATCGGCGGCTGCGACATTCAGGCCGGCTTCTTTTAACGCCTCGGCGACGCAATTGCCGCTTTGGATGCTGATATTGCGTTCGGCGCCGATGCCGCCGGCAAGAACAGCTACTTTTAATGGTTCAGCTTTGCTCACCACAAGTTTACTATTTTCTATTTCCAATTTACTATTACCTCGTCTCCTGTGTCGAGCGACGAGCCGGAACTTAACCGCCTTCGGCGGAACTTTTTTTAGACAGGATTAACAAGATTTTTTTAATCTATTCTTTTTATCCTGTAAATCCTGTCAAAAAATAAAAATTCCTATACGTTCAAGTTACAAACGACGAATCTAATTCCAGATTTCGATTTCAAGTTCCAGTTCGATGTCGAACTGTTCTTTAACTCTTTCTTTTATAGCATCTGTCAGTCTCATAACGTCTCGGCTTCTGCAATAGATCGGAAGAGCGTCGTGTAGGGAAAGAGTGTAGATCTCGGTGGTCGCCGTATCATTAAAAAAAAAATAAATAAATAAAAATAAAAATAAAAATAATAATTTTCATTTTTTGTTCCTATCCAC
>CAJVYN010000154.1 GCA_913009355.1 uncultured bacterium
TTAATGTTGTTCAGTGAACAAGTGTCGAGGCAGCGGTTGCACTTTCAGTTTATGGTAGGATGCCCTCAAAACAAAAAAATGAGGGAAAAGAAAGTTTTATTATTTGACTTTGAGCTCTTCATAGGTGGCTAAATGCGCTGCGGCCCGCGCATTAACACGGTCTCTTTTTGCGATCCAATAACGGTGATGTCGGCCGCGCAGCATCCCTAAGTTGGCGTTTGGAAAATCCGCTGCATGCTCGGTGTAACCGGATACCATTGTCGCTGCAAGTGCTACAATGTCGTTTTCTTTTTTCGGGAACTTCATAATACTTTACCTTTCTTTGAGTTAATTATATTTCTGCGCGCAGCGTTTGCGCATAACAGGTTTTGCATAGATTCACTTAGGGCAATTACAAGACTGCGATTAATTGAAAAGCTAAGAACAGAGGTTAAAATTCAGAGGTTATTTTGAACTTTACACTTTGCATTTTAGCATTTGCTCTTTTTCGCCCCCTGGCATTGCTGAGGTTAATCGGAGAATTTGCGATACGAATTTAATAGTTTTTTGAAAAAAGAGACTTTTTTTATAATTAACAACGAAGAAACACGCACTAACGACTAATTAGACGCAGATTAACGCAGAGAAGGCAGGTTTTCATTTTCTTAAATTGGCGATTCTAACTAATTGGCCGCTCTTGTCTTTGGATTTCCAGAAATTCCAGCCGTTAACGGCTCCTTTGGTTATTATCGCCTTGCCCGCAGCCGAAGGGCTGGCATATATTTGGCCGTTATATTTGATGCCGCCATTGGGCAGAACCCACGCTTTGTAATCTTTCCCCTTATGGGTAGCGTAGATAACTTTACCGCCCGGAAACAAGCCTTTGAGGGGACGGTCTGTTTTCTTCGAGGATGAAGTTTTTCTGGGTTTACGTTTCTTTTGTGCAGATTTGTGCCCCTTGAACAAATCATCAAGCTCTATAGACTGTTGTTTTTTGACCTGTTGCTTGAGGACGGGTTTTAAGTCTTTTGAGCCTTTGAGCTTGCCCCTCTGTTTGTTCCCTTCAGGATAAGCGATTCTCAAAAGCAGAGCCTCAAGCTCACGGATATGATTATCCTTTTGGAAAATATAAAGACTAAAGTGACTCCAACTGGTTCCGTGCTTATCTTTGAGATGAGTTTTAATGCGATTTTTTAAGTTGGCGGCCAGACCAATATAATAGAGGTTGTTACGGCGATAAAGGGCATAGACACCATAATAATTTTTTATCATGCCAGTGATTTGTTTCTGATATTTGCCGAAGATGCCTCGGCTTACTTTTTCCAAGTGGCCTATGACAATCGGCCTTGATTTCCTTGCCTTCTTTTTCGCTTTAGCCATAAGCTTTGTCGCCTTATATGGAATTATTAAACAACTCCGACAGACAATCTTCATTCATTAAACAGATTGTTTCGCCAAGAGCCACTACAATTTTTTGATAATGACTTATATCTTCATAAGAAAGTTTTCTTTCCTTCCTGTCTTTGAGCCATTTTTCGCAAACCTGATAGCCGCCGATGTGGAAATTTCAGACCTCTTCGGGCAAGCCGTCAAAATATTGGGCTTTGTTGACAAACAATTTGCTTTTGTCGTTTTCAACGTTTTTTAGCTTCCTGCCTGTTTCGCCGATTTCTGTGCAACATTCTCAAAGGTTTCCCGATAATCCTCTGAGCTTAGAACAGTATCGTACAGACCAATCTCTTCACTCTCATGTTTGTTGATACCAATATAAATGAGGCTGGCATCTTCATACCTTTTAAATTTATAGACCGCATCATTCATCAAGGCGCTATTAAATACGCCGAGGCTGACAAGCAATTCAAAATCTTTAACCGATAGGCCGGTGACTTTCTTAAAAAGCCCCGGTTCCAATTGGGTAATTACATCCTTAAGACTTCTTTCTCGATAATCCGTCAGGTACATAAACACAGGAATACGGGTGGCGAATTTAATAAGTTTGTCCTGTACTTGTTTTCTCAAGCTCTTATACTCCTTTTCCTCTTTCGAAAGCTCTCTTTTTTCTTTTGTTGTCAATTCTTTATTGTTGGCATCTTTTTTGACTTTTTTAATGGCTTCCGATTTATTAATGATGATCTCAATGTCCTGATTCAGATTTCTAAAACCTTCTATGCTCATCAAAGCATTCATGGCCTCTTGATTACTCATCAACCGCTGCAAGGTATTATTATCCACATTGACAAGTAATGCGCTTTCCCAGCGTCTTGCCAGAAGCGTTGCGGTTGTACCGCTCGTAACCATGTCCAGGATTCCGGCGGCATCGATCATTTTCATTGAACTGCCATCGTACGCAAGAACGGGAAGAAAACTGATAAACTCGGCTACCTTTTTTTCCGGATTTGATTCGTCCACGTTCAATCGGCAACTGTAATCGGCAATTTGCCGCAATGCTCTGTCCGGCGCAAAGTCTAAAACATAACACTCTTGCTTGATAATTTCTTCTTTGTTCGGCGAAGTGCTGTCCGGATTGCTGATAGTCCATGGCGTTTGGACTCGAAATGCCGCTTGAAAGTATGTCTCCGGAGTTGAAGAATTGCGAAGCATGAAAATCCCTGTCCATGGCTTGACCGTAACGCCGGTGGTTAGCTTGCCGCAGGACAAGGTAATGGTTTTTGTCTTCAAAGGATTATCCATCGCTTCAAATACAGGCGGCAATGCCTCGACCCCGATACCCGCAGCCGCCCCTGCGGCCACGATGACTTCATAGTCATGAAAGAATTTATTCTGCCGCTGCTCTAACAGGGTTTTCATTGCGTGACAGGACGCCACGCTCGGCAGAAACCAGAAGGTATGGGAAAGCACATTAAGCAAACGAGCATCTGAAAAAGGCATGGGCGGTTTTTTGGCGCCCAGCTTAAGATTATCCTTCGTTGTTTCTAAAAATGCACCTCGAATCAAATTGAGCCATTTCTGCACTTCATCCTGATATTTGAATTTTGCCTTAACACCGGTTCCTTCAGCGGAAAAGAAAATATTCAGGTCAAACTCATCAAACTCACCCTGCATGGCGATTTCACGGATAGAATCCGGCAGCTGGTAAGTTAGCAGCACCATCCTTGGAAGAGATGCGTAGGGACTGTCCTGCCCCTGCCACTGCTGTTTTGCACGCTGCTCATCGGAGTAGGTCCAGTTGAATATCTGCTCTTCAATGAATTCGCCCGAGTTAATAGCCCTAAACGGTGTGCCGGAAAGATACAAATAGGCATCTGTCGTAATCGGCATTAGGTCTTCATCAAAATACTCTCTGCCCTCACCCTCTGCGAACGTGGCCTCTTGTTTGTCTTCCGCTTCAAAAAGCTCTTTGGCATTTTCACGCCATGCGCCATAATGGTATTCGTCGAATATGACACAATCCCAATTCATGGTATGCACCCACTCGTTTTTTGCCTTGATACCGCCTGCTGGATTTTTTCCCAGATAATCCTGAAACGAGCCAAAGCAGACAAGCGGTTTATTTTTTTTCGCATCTTCAATACTCAAGCCATTTCGGGAGATAAATTGCCAGCCCTTAAAATCAATATGGCACTTCAAATCCTCCTCCCATGCGTTTTGAACCGCCGGCTTAAATGTAAGCACTAATACCTTGCGCCAGCCCATTTTTCTGGCGAGTTGATATGCGGCAAAGGTCTTTCCAAACCGCATTTTAGCATTCCAAAGAAAATGTGGCGTCTTATCCGGGCTTTCTCTTATAAAACTCTTAAAATAGGCCGCCGTTTTTTCAACCGCCTCTGCCTGCCCAGGCCGCATCTTGAAATCAAGGCAGCGGTTTTCCTCGTTCATTTCGCCGGTTCTAACAGCAATAATGGCCGATTTTACAACATCAGCCGAACACTTAAACCATTCTCCATCTGGATTTTTGATTCTTTTTTGCCTCAAATACCTATGAACCTCATGATCGGTAAAGGTGCTGCCGTCATTGCGCATGGCCGATTCTTCAAGAACAATCTTATATGGTAGCTTTCCTGGACGGACAGTAGGGTATTGCTGCGCCACCCGTGACTTAACATCTACAGCGGTATAGCCGATTTTAAGCAAGCCTTTATATTGAGGATGGGTATCCTTATAAGCGTAGATAGTCGGCTTAGAATCAGGTCTTTGAGGAAAAAATTCCTTACTCATGTTCGCTCCTATCGGAACCAGACATTTTTCTATGTTCTATTTGATTTTCCAATTCCTCAAGCTCCTCGATTTCTCTCAAGTTCTCTTGCTTAGCTTCAAAGACCTTTCTTCTTTTGTCAAAGTGTTCGTAAATTTCCCTTACCTGTTCTTCCATTTGAGCGGTACTGATTTTACCGGCACCTGTGAGGATTTTTTTGTCGCTGAAATTAAGAATCCTATCGACATTTTCCCGCCAGAAGTCTAGGGTCATATCTATCCTGTCTTTAACTCTTAATTCCGCAGTCTCCAGAAAGATAACAACCAGACGATTGAGCGTGTCAATTTCATCTTCAGTAAGGTAATTCTTGGCAGTAAAAATATCCTGTTTACGGACAATCGTTCCTTTCCACGAGGTCAAAGTCATATTGGGCTTGTCCGCATCAGCACGGGAAACAATAAGCTCTGCTGCGGTTTTGCCGGTAGCTGCAAAAATCAACTTGTTTTGTGTTTCGGCAAAAAACATCTGTGTGGCCTTATCGGTTTTATCATAATCACTGCTAAGGGAAAACAAATCCCGTAATTTCTGATAGAAGCGTTTTTCAGATGCTCGAATATCACGAATACGCTCTAATAATTCATCAAAATAATCGGGCCTTCCGTCAGGATTTTTCAGCCGCTCATCATCCATCACAAAGCCCTTGACCATATACTCTTTGAGATTGCGGTTAGCCCAAATCCTGAATTGCGTACCGCGACTGCTACGCACTCTAAAACCAATAGCCAAAATCATATCCAGAGAATAGAAACTAACACTATATTCCTTGCCATCTGCGGCAGTTGTTAAATAATCCTTAACAACTGAATTTTCTTCTAACTCTTTTTCTTGCAAAATGTTAGATATGTGAGTGCTTACGTTTGGAACAGAGGTGGCAAAAAGTTCTGCGATCTGCTTCTGGTTCATCCAGACCGTGCCGTCTTTAGCGTAAAGTGCAACTGACGCCTCGCCGTCAGGGCTGTTGTAAATGATGATATTTTGATCGTCAGTTGTGATTATTTGCGGAACTTCAGGATTATTTTTCATTATCTCATTCCATCGGTTTGATCTTTGATTCTATAAAGGCAATCTCTTTTTGGGTTAGCTTATATCTTTCTTGAAGTTTCTTATCTGTCCATTTTTTCTCCATATCCAGAATTGGAACAAATGAATATGAATCCTTTGTAATATGATGAGAATACATGAACTGGGCAACAAGGAAGCGAAAGAATTTTGTTTTCATGTAAGCAACTAAATTTTTAGCATGAGCTTCCTTTTTATAGCTCCCGACCACAAGGTATGTTTCAGTGCAAATCGTCCCGGGAGGGAGAATATCTATTTTTGAAAATACCCTTCTCTTTCCGTCCTTGCCTGGGTTGCCAGCGTGATCATATCCCACATACGAAGTGATAGCTTTCCACTCGTCAATCATTTCAACGCCGGCAGTAACATCTCCCCGATTGTATGGCCCCTCGCCATTTTGCCAGCGAAGGATAATATCACCACTTTTTTGTGGTCTTGCGAAAGTGCGCAAACCAAATGGTTTACTGGCTGAAACCTGAACACTCATGTACTTTTCATTTTTTGCCAGCACCTTACGTATGATTGGCACCGCCTTTCCGTGCCGGATGAATGTCTTAAACTCATTCAAAGCTCTTGTTGAAACTGCTTTGGCTCCGTTATGCATGTTCAC
>CAJVYN010000155.1 GCA_913009355.1 uncultured bacterium
ACTGGAGTTCAGACGTGTGCTCTTCCGATCTTACGAGCCAAAATATTTATTGCCGCACAGACGCAAAAACCTTCTACTTGCCGCTCAAAAGCAATTATTAGACCTCCCCTTAATTTATACCCACCTAAAATAACTCCTCCAGATTTGACCTTGTTATCCTCCTTTCAAATACCCAAGGGGCAATTAAAGTTAATGAAAAACCTGATAACCTTAATTGCGAGGTCCAAAACCCTCCCCTAAGTCTGCACCTCACCCGCCGTTGTTTTAGCTAATCCCGCTAAAAGCTACAAAAAGCGTACAATCACACTAAAAAACCACAATATGTGAGTCTAAAACCACAATATGTGAGTCCCATTAACTCTCCCTCTTATACCAAATTAGATACATTTTTGTCAAGAAAAATTTGGAAATGTTAATCAGCGAAGATTATTCGCATTTTTTTGATAAGATTATATTAAAATGGGTAAACCTTGTATTTGCAAACTTTTACAAACATTCATAGAGAAAATCTATCTAAAAACCACCGTTGCGACAACAAAATACTGTCAAATTTCAGACCAAGACGCTGCAAATACCAAAAAAATCATTCTGTATGTTTAAGTCCGAACTCAGCCGAAAGCCGTTTGTCGCTCGGGCACAAACATGTCACCTGTAATATGTAACTTCGGCTGCCTTGGGGTTCAAAATCCAAATTGAATTCGTAAGCCCTTAAGAAATCCCGCCAGTGCTCGTTATTTTCAACTGGGTCAATCAAATCAATATCCGGCCAAATAGCAATTCTCTTGCCCTTCGGCTCAGCAGAGCGCTGAACTCTTTCATACAATTCAAAACGAAATATCCCCGGCGTTTTTATCTGACAATCAAATGAGTCCAACAAACTTACGTAGACATTTATCTTTGACCGCTCTTGGTCATCATTAACGCGAATAAATTCACTCAATGGCATAATATCGAGTTTTACCGGAGTATAACAGGTATAGACAGAAACCTCATTAAAGCCGTTATTAGTCTTAGATGGCGGCTCAGCGGCTACCGGCACCGACTCACAACCCACATTCACCAAAACCAACAAAAATATCTGTGCTATCGCACCAATCACTTTCATATTTCTTTCACCGCTATTTGGTTACTGGTTCACAGGTCATCATCGAGCATATGGCCAAGGCGGCATTTTTTCGTCCTGAGATAGTCAATATTGTGCTTGCCTGGCTCAGCCCTCAGCGATATCTGCTCGACAATCTTTATACCATAAACCTCAAGTCTGCTTACTTTCTTGGGATTGTTAGTCAGTATTCGTATCTTTTTCAGCCCCAAATCGCGACAGATTTGAGCCCCGATTCCATAATCCCGCTTGTCGGCGGTAAAACCCAGCTTCAGATTGGCCTCAACCGTATCAAGTCCCTGCTCTTGAAGTTTATAAGCCCGCAGTTTATTCGTCAGCCCAATGCCTCTGCCCTCCTGCCGCAGATAAATCACCGCACCCTTGCCGCACTTTTCAATCATCTTCATCGCAGCTATCAACTGATAACCGCATTCGCATCGCTGCGAATGAAACAAATCGCCCGTCATACATTCCGAATGTACCCTCACCAGCACCGGCTCAGTCTGCTCGACGGGCTTACCATTCTGGCCAAGCTGTCCGACTCCGCCCTTGCACAATGCCAGATTCGGCTCAGACGATAGTTTGCTCTCATAACCAATCAGCTTAAATTCGCCGTAGTCGGTAGGTAAATCCACACACTCAACTCTCTTGATTTGGCTCTCGCGCTGCAAACGGTATTCTATAAGTTTGGCTATTGAAACGATTTTGAGGTTATGCTTTTCGCAGAAATTCAACAACTCCGGCACTCGTGCCATCGAGCCGTCTTCGTTCATAATCTCACATATAACACCAGCCGGCGCCAACCCGGCCAACCGCATCAAATCAACCGCCCCTTCAGTCTGCCCTGCTCGAACTAACACTCCGCCCTTTCTTGCACGCAGTGGAAATATATGACCCGGGCGAACAAGGTCGCTGGCCTTTGTCGCCTCTGCAATCGTCACCTGAATCGTCCGTGCCCTGTCAGCAGCGCTGATGCCTGTGCTTATTCCCTTCGCTGCATCGATACTAACCGTAAACGCCGTGCCAAACCGGGCCGTATTATCGACCGTCTGCGGATAAAGACCGAGCGAATCACATTTCTCAGCCGTTAAAGGCAGGCAAATAAGCCCCCTTCCGAACTTGGCCATAAAGTTAACAATCTCCGGCGTTACCTTCTGGGCCGCACAAACCAGGTCCCCTTCGTTCTCACGGTCTTCGGCATCGACAAGGACTATCATCTTTCCCTCTCGAAGCTCTTCTAAAACTTCCGGTATTTCACTAAATTGCATCGCAATATCCATATCTTGTATTTTAACGTCCCGTTCAGCGAGATACGCTTCACGCTTCACGAGATACGTTTTTTTGTTCATATTCTTCAATATAGCGACTTCCGTTGCGGATGTAAATAAGGGTGCCTAAGATAGCGGTCCCTGCAGCCGACCACCAGAGTACCCGCAAAAACCAAATCCATCCGGGCACAAACCTGGAAATCTCAGGAGCAAGCAAAATCGCCGCTACCATTGACAACTGCAAGCCGGTGGCAATTTTTCCGATTAACGCAGGTACGATACGAACCTGCCATGTGATAAAATAAACAATGACAAAACCGATTAGCAAAAACAGGTCTTTACCGATTATCAAAACCACCACCGTTGGCGGCAGCAGGAAACCGTCAACGCCGGCCCGTTGCGAAGCCAGCAGCAGGCACGCACAGGTGATAAGCAGCTTATCTGCCGTCGGATCCAGAAACGTACCGAATTTAGTAACCTGCCCTTTTCTGCGCTCCAGGAAGCCGTCCAGTCCGTCACTGCCTGCCATAATCAGAAAGATAGCTATCGAAACATACCGCATTGTGTTCCGAATCGCATCGCTAAGCGCAGCATCGTTTATCTTCAACATACAACTGACAAACGGGATTATCAACAGAATCCGAAGAATCGTAATCCGATTAGCCCAATTCAAATTCATAGCTTCACCCTGCTAAATACATCGTCCACCGTCAACACTTAGCACCTGGCCGGTTATGTAATCGTTTTCAAGCAGAAAGATTATTGCCTCGGTAATTTCGTTTGCTTTGGCAATTCTTCCCACAGGTATAAACGAGAGCTGCCGCTTCTTTTCCGATTCATCGAAATCGTTCGGCCAGTTCACCACTCCGACGGCTACGGAGTTTACGCAAACGCCGGGTGCTAATTCCTTTGCAAGGGCTTTGGTAGCACCGTTCAGCCCCGCTTTTGACGAGCAGTAGAGAATATATTCAGCCCAGGGTCGAATCCCACCGATGTCGGAGATATTGATTATCTTTCCAATGACCGACTCAGTCTCGCCGAACTTATCGTTTATAATTTTCGCAAATGCCCGACTGACCAGAATCGCAGCTGTCAGATTCAGGTTTAAGACTTTTTGGGCTTCTTCAAAAGTTACTTCAGCCAACGGCTGTCTTGAAAAAACAGCAGCCGAGTTTATCAGAACTTGCGGCACACCAAACTCTACCACTTTTTCAAACAAAGTCTCTATCTCTTCAGGTTTGGTGAGGTCAGCTTCGACTGCCAGTGCCCGCACTCCCGATGCTTTGATTTGTTCGACAAGCTCGTTTGCTTTTTCTTTCTGCCTGTTGTAATGGCAGATACAATCACAGCCGGCCTTTGCCAATGCTTTTGCAATAGCGCTGCCCAGCCTGCCGCTTGAGCCGGTAATAATAGCAGTAGTTCCCTTTAGTTCCATCAGGGATTATATTAGCTGGGAAATTTGCATTTAGCAAGAAATAGATTGACCAGACAAAAAGAAGCAAGTAACTGTTGATTTACGTCTAATCTATATATCTATTGATAGTGCCTTGCAGATTTTTCTTGCTAATTTGTTTGGTATCTCGGTATGATGGGGAATTGTTTCTGAATGACCTGTACGAGGATTGCACCAAAGCGAATGCGAACGACCTTCTCTCTTCAGATAACATCCATGTTTTCTGAGACGTTTTAGAAGGGCGATTCGTTTCATTCCACACTCACCACTTCGGGCGTTGCATCTTCAGGAATTCCGCGTAAGGCATCTTGACGACGGTCTTCAAGAATAAGGCCAATTGCCTCTGATAAATTCGCAAGGCATTTTTCTTTGGTTTTGCCCTGTCCATTAGCTCCTGGTACTTCAGCACAATAAGCAATGACCCAGTCACCATCCTTTTCCACTATTGCAGTAAATTCATTATGCATAAAATCGCTCCTGTTCAGTCTCCGTTACAATTATATTATAGACGAGGATTTGAAAAAAACAAATTCTTTATTTGAGTAACCGCCGTTTAACAGCAAGCCTTACCGGAATCACTACCACAATCACATGTCGGCTCCGTCCCTTGCAGCGCCCCGATAATAATACCCGTAGCACAGCCCACCCCCGATTTAACGTTAATCGCATCTACCGGGCAATTGCTGCTGCACGCTCCGCACTCCATACATCCGTCCCTGTCCACAATAACTGCCCTTTTCTCTTTTATTTCAAAAACTCTGTGAGGGCAGACCTCACTACACAAGCCGCATCCTATACATTTATCAACGTTCAGCTCAAGGGTAACTACATTCTTCAGATACATTTGTCCCTTCATATTTTAGCTGTCTCCTAAATGAATTTATCTACCATCCACATCCCTATCCCGATTGTCGCAGCAGCCAATTGTAACGGCACTGCGATACGCATTTCTTTCTTTACTCCCGACAAAGACGTGTACGTTGATGCACCCGTAAAGTTCATTGTAATAAATGACGACACAGCGGCGATTAAGAGTATCCACGCAGCCGTTTCAAGTCTATCTCCTGTCAGTTTGAAAACCGAAAAGAGTCCAGCCACAATCACTCCAACCCAGAAACCTTTAAGTGAAAAACTTCTTCCCGGCAGCCACGGCAGCAGCACCGGCCCGATTACCGCCCCGCCGATATAGCCGGCCAAAAGATTCACTGCCGAACGAATACCATTATTCACAGCCAATTTAATTGAGTACCCGCTTATACTTATACCAGAAAGAACAAATAAAACCACCATAGCCAAAAGCAGGTACTTGGCACCCAAAGCAAGCTCCATCGGCGTTAAAACCAACCTGTCATACAATGTAAATCTCACCTGTCGCATCTGGGCGGTAGCTTTCATACCGGCGTTAATAAAGGCGGTTATATCACAGGCACGAACAGGGCCGTAAATCACTGAGAAGCCGCAGCGTTTCCGCACTTCGTGCGCCGCAACTCCCGGCGCCCCAAGCTGAGGGACAATAATCTTACGGTGGTTCACGACTTTTTCAAGCCCTGTAAGACCGACCCTGCCGACTATCTCGTCTGTTCCGAAAGTCCCCTTCCCCGCTGCGCACCATACATTAATCCCTTTCGTATCCAGCACCATTATCCAGGCGTCCAGACCGTCCAGTTCTTTACGCAGGGCATCGAAGCTCAGTTTATAATTTGCCGAAACGAGAACAGGCGAATCACCATCGGGATTGCCCACCACATATAATCCCGGCTCGACACTGTAGCGTCCCCGACCAATACCTGACCGTACCATTACCGCACCTAATTTGTCGTGTGCATCCAGCTTGGTAGATACTTTCGCAACCTTGCCGGCAGCGGTTTCAAGCCAGCCTGTAATATATTTCCTATCCATACTGTGCCATTATACTATTGCAGTGGAACAAAATCCAGTTATTACTACTCAAACTTAGGGGTTTTGGCGTAAGCTTCTCCGCAGTAAATCCTTGTGAAAGATCGGAAGAGCACACGTCTGA
>CAJVYN010000156.1 GCA_913009355.1 uncultured bacterium
TAACGATAGCTTTTAAATCTGCCCTTGACAAACTCACCGAACAAACCAATATCGATCCGAATAAAGCTATCTTCAGCTTCGACTCGTCATAACAAGCCTCTTCCCACCCATAACTGACCGGTTACTGTAATTTGCCGAAAATATTTGACAAACACCGTTTGGTTTTTGTACAATGTTATCGTATTTGTATGAAAACATATAAATACGAACCTGAGACCCCGCCGTTTTGCTTCGCGAAAACGAGGCAGCGGGGGTTACGGGGTTGCAGCAGGGTCTTGAACCTTCGGATGGTTCGGTCGCTTTTCTGACGAAAGCGGTTGGCTTGCCGGAGCGGCCCAGCAGAGCTGTAATTGACCGGAATAACTGTAGTTACGAAAAAAGTTTATCAGGAAAGGGACAAAGAAGATGAAGCCCAAACCTCGCTCGCCGGCTCAGTTCACCGGCCAATCCTCTGTTAAAACCGGCGCCCAGATTATCGTCGATACGCTTATTGAGCAGGGTGTCGATACACTGTTCGGCTATACCGGCGGTGTGGTGCTGCCTTTGTTTGACAAACTCTACGATGCGCCGATTAATATTATAATTCCACGCCACGAACAGGGCGGCTGCCATATGGCTGATGCATACGCGCGGGCCAGCGGCAAGGTCGGGGTTGTTATCGCTACCAGCGGTCCCGGCGCTTGCAATCTGGTTACCGGCCTTGCTACGGCGATGATGGATTCGGTGCCGATAGTTGCTCTGACCGGACAGGTTCGCACCGACCTTATCGGAAATGACGCATTTCAGGAGGCCGACATTACCGGCATTACACGGCCGATTACAAAATACAACTGTATTGTCAAAGAAGTTAAGGACCTGGCGCGCACTATACGCGAGGCTTTTCACATCGCTTCGACCGGCCGGCCGGGGCCGGTACTGATTGATGTACCCGTTGACGTTGCAATCGCTGAGTGTAAGACGGACGGCTCGGTCAATATGGAATTGGCTGGCTATCGGGTCCGTACCAAAGGCAACGCCAGGCAAATATCAGTTGCCGCCAAGGCGATAAACAAGGCCAAACAGCCGGTACTTTACGTAGGCGGCGGCGTTATTATAGCAAACGCAAGTGAGCAGCTAAGGGCATTAGCTGAAAAAGCGCATCTGCCCGTGACAATGACGCTCTTAGGATTAGGCAGCTACGACCAGAGCAAAGCAGAATCGCTGGATATGCTCGGAATGCACGGAGCAGCTTATGCTAATTATGCGGTACAGGAAGCTGACTTGTTGATTGCTGTTGGTTCCCGATTTGACGATAGAGTTACCGGTAAGGTCAACACCTTTGCTCCTAACGCCAAAATAATCCATATCGATATCGACCCTGCCAGTATATCGAAAAATGTTCATGTGGATATTCCCGTCGTGGGCGATGCAAAAGTTATTTTGGCTGAGCTGGCTAAGGAAGTTCAGCACCACGAGAGAAAGAAGTGGTTTAAGAAAATCGCCGAGTGGAAAGAGAAATTCCCGTTTCGATATGATGAAAATTCATCGACGATTAAGCCGCAGTATGTTGTCGAGCAGCTTTGCCGTTTAACTTCCGGCAAAGCGATTATAACTACCGGCGTTGGACAAAATCAGATGTGGACGGCTCAGTTTTACCGGTTCAGCAGGCCCAGACAGTTTATAAGTTCCGGAGGACTCGGCACAATGGGCTACGGTCTGCCGGCGGCGATAGGCGCACAGGCGGCTGAGCCGGACGCTATAGTTATTGATATTGACGGAGACAGCAGTTTCAATATGACGATGACAGAACTTGCGACGGCGGTTCAATATAAGCTGGCGGTAAAGGTTTGTATTTTGAATAATGGGTATATGGGAATGGTTCGGCAGTGGCAGGAGCTTTTCTTTAATAGACGTTATTCGTCCAGCTACCTGACCAACCCCGATTATGCAACCGTGGCGCGTGCGCTGGGTGCGGTTGGGATTACCGTTGATAAAAAAGCCGATGTTCCAAAGGCAATCAAACAAATGCTGGCCGAGAAAGGGCCTTGTGTTGTTGATTTTAAGGTCGAACGGGAAGAAAACGTTTGGCCGATGGTTCCCGCTGGTAAAAGTATAGACGAGATGAACGGGCTTGATATACTGGAAAGTATGGCATAGAATCCGTCGCTCGTGACCCGTCGCTCGTCGTTCGGGTCACACGGCACGAGACACGAGGTACGAATATGAAGCATATAATAAGTGCATTGGTTGAAAATAAGCCCGGCGTTCTGGCGCACGTTGCCGGGATGTTTGCCGCCCGGGCTTTTAATATCGATTCGCTTGTCGTTGGCCGAACCGAAGAAGCGAACTTGAGCCGAATGACGATCGTTGTTATTGGTGATGACAGAGTTGTTGAGCAGGTTCGAAAACAGTTAGCCAAGATTGTTCCCGTTGTTAAAGTACAGGATTTTGTCGGCCAGCCGGTAGTGGCGCGCGATTTGATGCTCATAGCTATTTCGGCGCCGCCGGAAAAACGGTCCGAAATCCTGTCGCTGATAGAAACGTTTAAGGGCAAAGTTGTGGACATCGGCCAAAAATTTATTATGGTCGAAGTTTGCGGGCCGGAAGCTAAAATTGAGGCCTTTATCAATATCTGCAAGCCCTACGGCATTAAAAGCGTGGCCAGAACCGGAACAATCGCAATGCCGAGGCAGGCAAAAACCGAATAAATTGCCGAAATTCGATTGCCGAATTCCAATCGGCAATTAAACAGCATAGGAATTTTTATTTTTTGACAGGATTTACAGGATAAAACAGAATATATATATATTATAAACTCCGTTAATTCCGTCTAAAAGCCCCACCGAAGGTGGTTAAGTTATCGAAAATCCATTATTCCTTGCCTAACGAGCAGTTTCTAATATAATTGCGACTGTACGTTATGGGAATTCCCATGAGAAAATCAGGGCAAAAACGTGATGAAATCATAATCTTCGTTTAAAAAATAAGGAGAGTTGGAACTATGGCACTAAAGATTTATTATGAAAACGATGCGCCGATAGAGCCGTTAAAGGGCAAAAAAGTAGCGGTTATTGGTTATGGCAGCCAGGGTCATGCACACAGTTTGAATTTGCGGGACAGCGGTATCGAAGTAGCAGTGGCTGAGCTGGAGGGGACAGATAATTACAAGCTGGCACAAAAGCACGGCTTCAGTCCCAGTGATATAAAAACAGCAATTGCCGATGCTACGCTGATTATCGTAACATTGCCCGACGAGGTTCAGGCAAAAGTGTACGAAAGCCAGATAGGGCCTAATTTGATAGCGGGGCAGACGCTTGGCTTCTGTCACGGCTTTAATATCCATTTCAAGTATATCGTGCCGCCGGAAGATGTTAACGTTGTGATGATTGCCCCCAAGGGGCCCGGGCATCTGGTTCGCAGTGAATTTGAAAAAGGCGGCGGTGTGCCGAACCTGATAGCTGTCCAGCAGGATGCGACCGGAGATGCCAAGGCAATCGCCCTTGCATGGAGCAACGGCATCGGCGGCGCACGAGCGGGGGTTATTGAAACCACGTACAAAGAAGAGACTGAAACGGACCTGTTCGGTGAGCAGTGCGTTCTCTGCGGCGGCCTTACCGCGCTTATTAAAGCCGGCTTCGAGACGTTAGTGGAAGCGGGATACCAGCCGGAAATCGCCTACTTCGAATGTATGCACGAGGTCAAGCTGATAGTTGACCTTATGTATCAAGGCGGGATGAGCTATATGAGATACAGCATATCCAACACCGCTGAGTACGGCGACCTGACCCGCGGGCCGAGAATTGTTACCGAGCAAACCAAAGCGGAAATGAAAAAGATACTGTCGGAGATTACATCAGGCCAATTCGCCAAAGAATGGGTGAACGAATACCAGGGCGGTGCGAAAAAGTTTAATGAGCTGTACAAAAAAGACCACGACAGCCAACTGGAAACAGTTGGCGGAAAATTACGCAGGATGATGAAATGGATTGATGCGAAAGAAGTATAGAACGGAGAGCAAAAAATGGTAAAGAAAATTAAAAATCAAAAATTAAAAAAGAAAAGCAGCCACAGAGAACACAGAGTTCACAGAGATGGAAATCGTTTTGATTTTTGCCTTTTGATTTTTGCATTTCTTTTGGGTTTGGGCGGCTGCACGACTGTGGAGTTCCTTACGCCGGATAAGCCGCCTTATTACCGCCAGCTTTGGCAGACCTATAAGCGTACGAACTTGAAAGAAAGTACCGCCGCTGATGTGATGGCTGCGATTCGCAGCTCAGAATATGAACTGCTCAGTCAAAGCAAAAGCGTTATCGCTTCTCTGGGGCAAAAGAAAAAGGCCTACCATACATGGTTCAATATAGTTGCCTTCGATGAGAATGAGCCGACAGCAAGGCGAAAGTACCTCCTTGTGATAAATGAAAGACCCAAAATATTATTTGCTGAGCCGTGGGAAGGCGTTACGTATGACAGCGAAATGGTATTGGAAAGTGATGTACTTGATAAGCCTTATGCAGATGAAAACGCAAGACGAATCGCAATTTTAAGGCGGGTTTTGGAAAACGTCCGCAGGGATATAGATGAAGTCAGCCCGGACAATAAGATGCTTGGTGTTTCGGGAATGATTATCAATCAGGCGTTAGGCACAGTTTTGGTTAAATTGGACGCCTCGCCTGCGCTGGCGGTAAAACTGAGCGAGCCGGCTGGTATCGAGTTCAGCCATGTTAGTTTCGATAAGGGCAAAATCCGGATGGTCGTTGAGGACGATATTGTTACGATCAAGATGATGTTAGGTTCATTTGTTCGATATTTCGAAAAGCGACAGGAAAATCAGCAAGCCGAAGGTATAGATATAGAAGATATGTGAGCCGGTTGCGAGAATGGCTGAGAAGCCCGTGTCGGCTAAAAAGAAAAAAAGAGAGTGGGTCTGTAAGCCGAGTTCTGTATCCGGCCATAAGTGGCAGGATGGCGGCCATTTATCTTGACCAACTGTTGCCAGTTGGCTCTGTCTTTCGACAAGCGACCTACCCGCCGGCAGAGCAGTAAAATTACTGCTCACACTCGGGCCGAGTAGCCGGCTGCTTGGTCTTGCAGGCGGTGGGGTTTACCCTGCCAGGGCCGTCACCGACCCTGCGGTGCGCTCTTACCGCACCATTTCACCATTGCCTGTATCCCGACGTATCGGGACCATCGGCTGTGTATTTTCTGCGGCACTTTCCCGGGGGTCGTCCCCGGTGGCTGTTAGCCACCACCGTGCCCTGCCCTGCTCGGACTTTCCTCCAGCCGATTTCGGCCAGCGACCGCCCAACCCACTCTTTTAATTGATTATTATAACAGAAATCCGTTTCATTTTCCACTTCTTAACGGGCAATCTCGATATGTTTTTTGAAGTGCTCATCGTCGGTATTGGAAAAATCGCTTCTGAAGTGGACGCCTCGACTTTCCTGACGCTGCAGGGCTAAACGGGCTATAAGTTGACAAACAGTGAGCATGTTCTGGCATTCCCAGCCCGCCGGTCCATCGAAGATTTTGTCCATAACATACCGCTGCCAGAATCTGATAATCTCCTGGGCTTCTGTGAGCGGCTGAGCTTTTCGGGTAATGCCGACATTGCGCCACATAAGAGCTCGAAGCGAATTTCTAATATCAGCGGTATCCAGCCGAGTGCGGTCCGAATGGGGAATTTGATGTTTTATCAGGGGATGCTTGATGTTAGAGGTGTCGGCTTTCGTGCACTGGGAGGCAGACTGTCCGGCTGTTTTGCCGAATACTAATCCCTCGAGCAGAGAGTTGCTGCCGAGCCGATTTGCACCGTGCAGGCAAGTTGCAGCTACCTCGCCACAGGCGTAAAGATTTTTAATGC
>CAJVYN010000157.1 GCA_913009355.1 uncultured bacterium
TTTTTTTCAAGCAGAAGACGGCATACGAGATAAAGGAATGTGACTGGAGTTCAGACGTGTGCTCTTCCGATCTCGAGCGGCAGCACTGCCGCGGATTCAAGCGTCAACGGCCATACCGGCACGCTGAATAATATGGAAGACAGCGACTGGGTCATCGGAAAGATAAGCAACGCCCTGCAGTTCGACGGCGTGGACGAGAACGTGTTGGTAACCGACTGTAATGGCATTACCGGCACGAATCCTCGAACCGTCAGCGTCTGGGTTAAGCTGGCCGCAGCGGCGGAAAATGAGAGCTTTAACGACATCGTGGCCTGGGGTACTGGTAGCTATAGGGGTGCGAAATGGTTACTGACCCTTAACTACGGCGTACCGTTTTTGGAATTTGCGGCCGGCTCTACCAAAGGTGATGTCATAGTAACAGACGACCAATGGCATCACATAGCGGCGGTGGCACCGGCTGACGCCAATAACTACGACATTCAGATTTACGTGGATGGCAGATTGAATGTGAATAGTTATAGCCGCAACCCGGCGATAAATACCGACCCCGATGGTACTGTCAGTATAGGGTATTTCGCATATTATTACGAGGGTCTGATTGACGACGTCCGCATTTATGATTATGCTCTGTCGGAGACGGAGGTTGTGTACTTAGCTACCGAGGGCACGGGCTATTATAAATTGGACCCGAGGACTGCTAACCTGTACGAGGATGAGCAGATAGACTTCAAGGACTTTGCCGTCCTGTCGGATAAATGGCTTGAGGAGCAACTGTGGCCGTAATTGGCGATGGCCTTACCGCCGCCGCCCAAGCGACTATAAATGATTCTGGACGGTTTGTCATAGACTGGCTGGCGGATATTTAATAGCTGAATATCGCGAATATAATTTCGAATAAAGGGGCTGTGAGCTTACCGCTTTCAGTCCGTAATCAAAATGTGTGAAACCAGCGAAACCCGCTTTTTCAGGGGTTATTCCTGATTTCTACAAGAAAAATCCGCTTTTTATTGGGCTTTTCCTTGACATTACTCTCTCAATCAGACATTTTACATCTGAAAAGGAAAGTGAGAACGGTCTGTTTATTTTCTGTCAGATTCTCGCCACAGAAAAAGCGGTTAGTCTATAATACAGAGGAGCGAAGAATGAGAGAGGGAGAAAAAAAGTGAGGGCTGTTTCTGTAATTCTTTTTTTGATAGTATTTTCTTCGACATGCTTTGCGGCAGCGCCGTGGAAATTCATAGCTGTCGGGGACAGCCGGAACAACGGCACCGGCAATGGTGTCAACACAGCCATCCTTCGCGAAATTGCCTCCGAGATTATAAATCAGGGTGCCGACTTAGTCATGTTTTCAGGTGATCTTGTTTACGGCAACACTACCAACACGACTATTTTGCAAAAGCAACTTATTGTGTGGCGGAACACAATGCAATCCGTTTATGATGCTAATATCGCCGTCTATCCGGTTCGTGGTAATCATGATGTCGGCAGTACAGCCGCCTGGAACAGCGTTTTCTCCGGCTCCTACGCTATGCCCGGCAATGGGCCTGCCGGCGAGAAGAATATGACATATGCAGTTGTGCACAAAAACGCTTTAATCCTCGGACTCGATGAGTATGACGGAGTCAATAATAACCGTACCTACCACCGGCTGAACCAGACGTGGGTTGATGCTCAATTCGCGGCAAATACCAAAGCGCATATATTCGTTTTCGGTCACGATACTGCCTTCAAAGTTTATCACGCCGACTGCCTCGATGATTATCCGACCAATCGCAATACATTTTGGGCCAGTATCAAAAACGCTGGCGGGCGAACGTACTTTACCGGCCACGATCATTTCTACAATCACGCCCTTGTTGACGACAATGACGGTGACCCTAACAACGATATTCATCAGTACGTTGTTGGAAGTGGAGGGGCGCCGTTCTATAACTGGGCGGGAAATTACGATGGCGTCAACAGCGGCTTTTCTGTAACGCAGCAGTACCACGCAGCGAAGTATGGTTATATCTTGGGTGAGGTCGATAACCTCAATGTGACCCTGACGTGGATGGAACGCGTCAGTGCGAATACATATACAGCCAAAGAGGTATGGAGTTACACCGCCGTTCCGGCATTTGTTAATGATGGCGGGGTTGGCCTTAGCCGGAAATAGCGGACGTTCTGTTCTTAGGGGCTGTCATAAAAAAGTGCTTTTTCAAAATCGGCTTCATTTGCTCTTCACAGTTTTTGTGTTATACTTTTTGTAGTGGGCTGGACTATTCCGAAGTTATTCCGATAAAACATTCGAAACCGGCGAAAACCGCATTGGGTTAAATTGAGTACCTGAAATGGAAATTAAAAATCTCTCTGAAGATGTTACTGTTGTTACTTTGCCTAAAGGAGCACAGTTGGAAGACGAGCTTGAAACTGTCAATGAAATCACCAGTAACAAATGTGATCGCGACATAGTGGTTGATTTTTCAAGAGTTGAAACCCTGACTTCTTCGAGCATCTGTAATCTTATGATATTGAATGATTTGTTAAGTGGATGCGGACACCGACTCATACTCTGCAATGTTTCTCTGCCGATCAAAGGTATTTTTACGATAACCGGCCTTAAGACCTTCTTCGAATTTGCTGATAACAGGCTTGCTGCTTTAGAATCTATTCGGCGTACTCCGAGGAACGTTAGTAAGTGAACTATCCCGAGCCG
This sequence comes from uncultured bacterium, assembly GCA_913009355.1. Taxonomy (GTDB): domain Bacteria; phylum Planctomycetota; class Phycisphaerae; order Sedimentisphaerales; family Anaerobacaceae; genus CAJVYK01. Next base: position 2,696 of record CAJVYN010000157.1, read on the forward strand.
GGCCTACTTTTGTAACAACCTTGGTTTTTTTCTTTGCAGCCATTCGGGTAATTGTTCGCGGGTTACTTTTTGCCATAATCCCTTTTTTTGACTGCGGGCAACGGCTTCCAGCTGCTTGTATTTGTTATAAAAACTGTGTTTGAATCGCAAATCTGCGTATGCAAAACCCTCAGATACCAGAACTTCATTCAAAACAGAGCCGTCCGGCAGCTTAACGTAAGCCAGCAATCTGCCGAACTTACCTCTCGTGCGGTTTCCCTCATCGAGATAAACGACAACCTTTTTTCCAAGAGCTGATTTTGTTGCAAATTCAGTAGCCTGCGGGCCGAAATACATCACACCGATTTTCGGATGTTTGGTCTCCGGCGTATCAATTCCCCAAAGCCTTATTCTCGTGTGAGTGTAGTTACCATCGGGTATATCTATATCGATGGTGTCGCCATCGACGATATTTACAACAGAGAAGGTTTTGCCGTGATATTTTTCAAAATCGTGGCCTTTTACCTGCTCGCCGGATTGCCGCTGCCGTTGCCGCTTGCGCCTAATCGGGCTGTGGTCAAGCAGGATAAATACTGCTGCCAACACCAGGCACAGTACGAATACAGCCCGGCGTTTTCGTCTGCTCATTACATAAGTGGGTTTCTTTTTGTGCCTTTGCGTCTTCGTGGCTAATTTTTCCGTTTCTCGATTGGTTTGTCCAAATCGAAGGCGACACAAACAGCTTCAAGGGCTTTCTCGGCCTGGGCCTTGTCCACGATACAACTGATGCGAATTTCACTGGTGGTGATTGTATCGATATTGATTTTGGCTTCGGCCAGGGCGCCGAACATTCTGTCGGCTACGCCATAATGGGTTCGCATACCGACGCCGACTACAGAAATCTCGGCAATGTCTTCACGGGTGAAAATGCTTTCGCAGTTAACCTCATCTTTGATTTGCCCTACGGCTTCTTTAGCGGCGGTCAAGTCAGAAATGCCGATTGTAAACGACAGGTTCGCCTTTTCGGAGCTGACTTCCGTTTGAACAATATCGTTGACAACCACTTTGGCCTTTGCCAGATGAGCAAATATTTTTGCCGCATTGCCCGGCTTGTTATCCACGCCGACAAGACTTAGCTTGGCCATATCTTTCTGGATGGTCGCTCCTGAAACCAGTACGCCTTCCATTTGCGGAACCTCGTGTGTAATCATTGTTCCCTCCGTTTCTTCGCTACTGCTTCTTACGTGAATTTTGACATCATATTTTTTGGCAAACTCAACGGCTCGGCTGTGCAAAACGGTTGCCCCAAGACTTGCCATCTCGAGCATTTCATTATAACTAATCTGCTCTATTTTTGCAGCCGTTTTGAATACTCGTGGGTCGGTTGTGTGGATTCCGTCAACGTCGGTATAAATTTCACATTCATCAGCTCCCAAAGCTGCGGCAAGGGCAACAGCGGTTGTGTCAGAGCCGCCTCTTCCGAGCGTGGTTATGTTCTCATTTTCATCTATGCCCTGAAAACCGGCAACGAGAACAATTCTGCCTTTGTTCAATTGTTCGTGAATCCGTTCGGCTCCGATGCTCTTTATACGTGCCTTTGTATGGACGTTGTCGGTAATCATTCGAATTTGGCCGCCGGTAAAACTGATAGCTTTGTAACCGGCAGTATCGAGAGCCATAGCGAAAAGTGAGACTGTTTGTTGTTCACCGGTACTGAGTAGTTGGTCCATCTCGCGCTTAGGCGGATTGGGATTGAGTTCCAAAGCGTCGGCAACGAGCTGGTCGGTCTGTTTGCCGCGGGCTGAAGCCACCACCACAACGGCAAAGCCGTTCTTTACCGTTTTGATTACTCGATCGGCTGCTCGACGAATCTTTTGCGCGTCGGCAACGGAGGTTCCACCGAATTTTTGCACAATTATAGCCATAATTCGTATTTCGTATCTCGTATCTCGTGAAGCGAAATAGGAGATACGCTTCACGAGATACGCTTCACGATTTTAAGAAATACTCCATCAGCTCAAAGCCATTTTCTATTTTGAATCCCGACTTAGCGGCGTTGGCTTCGCTAAAGCTTGTATGCAAAATCCCGCTGATACCGGCTCCTGCCATAGCAAACGGGACCGGCTCAGGGGAATGAGCACGGCTTAGAACCGGCGTCGGATGGTCGGGGGCGAGGAGTATTCGCCAACTGTCGTGATTCTGTAACGCATCGAGCACGGGCCCGACAATGTATTTGTCAATTTGCTCAATGGCTTTTTTCTTCATTTCGATACTGCCGTTGTGAGATGCTTCATCGGGCGCTTCTATGTGGATAAAAACGATATCATATTGGTCGAGCGCTTCTATCGCAGCACGGGCCTTGCCCTGGTAATTTGTATCGACAAAGCCGGTGGCGCCGGGCACGTCCACAAGAGCAAAGCCGATCAGCTTTGACAAACCTCTCACAAGGTCAACAGCGGTGATAGTGGCGCCCTCGATTCCAAATCGCTTCTTAAAACTTTCCATTCGGGCCTTTTTGCCCTGTCCCCAAAGCCAGATAGAGCTGACCTGATTTTCACCCAGGTCGGCTCTTACTTTGTTAATATCGTGATTGGCAAAAAGCTGCTGTGAACGAGCCATCAAATCAATAAGTAATTCTGAACCTTTGCCGCGTGGTAAAATCTTTTCTATTTCCGTACTTATGTAATCGTGTGGCGGGCAGGTCTGAACATCGAAACCAAGCCCTTTGAAGACTAATAAGTGTCTGTAGCTTAGGCCTGCATAAAAGCGAATTTCCTCATTACCAAGCCTCTCATTTAGCTCTTTTATCAGTTTTTCGGCTTCTTCAGTGGAGATATGCCCTGCACTGTGGTCTGCCATTTTACCGTCGGCAATGGTAACCAGATTACATCTGAAAACCCAGTTGTCTGCGGATAAGATCGGAAGAGCACACGTCTGAACTCCAGTCACATTCCTTTATCTCGTATGCCGTCTTCTGCTTGAAAA
>CAJVYN010000158.1 GCA_913009355.1 uncultured bacterium
TTTTGGTTATCGTAGGCAATTGCGCCATAGTCCAGATCTAGATTGTCCACGTGGTTTATAAAAAATTCAGATGTTGCTGAATGTGGTTCAGAAGTTCTGGCCATTGCGATGGTGCCGAGTAGATTTGAAAGACCATTTGAGCTTTCATTTTTTATTGGCGGGCCTGATGTTTTTTTGACCATATTGGTGTCGTAACCTCCGCCCTGAATCATAAAGCCGCTTATAACACGGTGGAAAATCAGGCCGTCATAAAAACCGCTCCGGGCATAATTGATAAAATTGCTAACTGTGATGGGGGCCTTGTCTGGATAAAGCTCTAAAACGATGTTTCCGCTGACAGCTCCGGTTACCTGAATAGTAACCTGCGGATTGGCCGCTAACGCATCGACTGTGACAGCCGATAAAACCAGCAATAACAAACATAAAGCAATTCTTCTCATCACCCGTGTTTCATCCCCCCATAAGACTATTTCGAACAATATCCTACGATAATCGTCCGCCTAAGTCAAGAAAAATGGTAACAACGTGGCTGTTGAAAAAACCCTGAAGTAAGGTTCGAGATTGCCACGGCCTGCTTCGCAGGCCTCGCAATGACAGAAAAATCACACTTTGTGTCATTGCGAGGAGCGTAGCGATGCAGCAATCTCGACTTTTTCAACAGCCCCACAACCGCTGGAAACTATTCGAAAAGTCCGGAAAAAGTCGAAAAAATTTCATTTTTTCACGAGATTTTGTTACAATTATCGGTTTGGATTAGTGCCGATTTTTTGCAGAAGCGATACTTGTACCGGTAGAAGAATTATATGGCTAAACGAGTGGAAAAAGTGATTAGGATTACCGGGGCGGCGGAACACAATCTCAAAAATATCAACCTGAGCATTCCGCGCGATAAAATGGTGGTAATTACCGGCATAAGCGGCTCGGGCAAAAGCTCGCTGGCCTTCGATACTATTTATGCTGAAGGCAGAAGAAAGTATGTCGAATCGCTCAGCGCTTATGCCAGGCAATTCCTCGAACAAATGCAAAAACCGGCGGTGGGCAATATTGCAGGCCTGCCGCCTACTATCGCAATTGAGCAGCGAAGCGCGGGCAGTAATCCCCGCTCTACGGTGGCTACGACCACCGAAATTTATGATTATTTCAGATTGCTCTTCGCCCGTGCAGGTCAGCCGCACTGCTGGGTATGCGGCAAACAGATTACCAGCCAACACTCTTCACAGATAGTAGAGTCGATACTTTCTCGGCCGGAAGGTACGAAAATCCAGATTTGTGCCCCGTTGGTTCACGGTAAAAAAGGTGAGCACAGAGATGTTTTCGCTAATATACAACGAGAGGGCTTTGTACGGGTACGGGTCGATGGGGCAGTTTACGATTTGAAGAATGTCCCGCCTTTGAACAAGAACAAAAAGCATAATATCGCAGCGGTTGTCGATAGGTTGATTATTAAAGATGCGGTGCATATCCGATTAGCTGATTCGGTGGAGACGGCGTTGAAGTTGGCCGACGGAGTGATCTTGGTGCTGGTGGAAAAAACTCAAAACTCAAAACCGGAAACTGAAAACTGGAAAGAGGTTATATACAGCGAAAAATTTGCCTGTCCGAAACATCCTAAAAGCAGCCTTGAAGAGCTTTCGCCGCGGCTGTTTAGCTTTAACAGTCCTTACGGCGCCTGCAAAAGCTGCGATGGGTTGGGAACAATTCTGGAATTTGACCCTGACTTTATTGTGCCGGATAAAACCGTATCGCTGGAAAACGGCGCTGTAGATGCCTGGCGCAAAGGCGGTAAGAGAATGAATATTTTCTATAACCGGCTGATTAAAAGATTCTGCGCTAAATTGGGCGTCAGTAAATCGATTCCGTTTGAGCGGATACCGGCAGAGATAAAAAGGATTCTGATGTACGGAACGACTGCGGCTGACGAGCAGAAATACGGCCTGAGCTTCGAGGGGGTTATCCCGAACCTTACCCGGCGATGGAAGGCGACCAGCAGTGAATATGTTAAGGCCAGACTGCACAGCTATTTCGGAGAGCTGGCCTGCCAAAGCTGCAAAGGCGCCCGGCTTCGGCCAGAGGCGGTCGCTGTAACCGTAGGGGGCAGGAATATACATCAATTAAGCTCGTTGACTATTGAAGAGGCGCAAAGTTTTTTCAGGAAATTGAAATTGGATGAAGAAAAATCCGTGATAGCCGCCCAGATATTGAAGGAGATAAAGGCCAGACTGAAATTTATGGTCGATGTCGGATTAGGGTATTTGACGCTGGACAGAAAGAGCAGCACTCTTTCCGGCGGTGAGGCACAGCGGATTCGCCTTGCTACGCAGGTCGGCAGCGGTCTGGTCGGGGTCTGTTACGTTCTTGACGAGCCGACAATAGGTCTGCATAAGCGAGATAACGACCGACTGTTAGGCATACTGCAACGGCTGAAACGAATAGGTAATACCGTTATAGTGGTTGAGCATGATGAAGACATTATCAGAAGCGCCGACCACATTATTGACATCGGGCCGGCGGCTGGCGCGCACGGCGGAGAAGTTGTTGTTCAGGGCGGTTACAAGACGATAGCCGGTTGTGCCGGGTCCTTGACAGGGCAGTATCTGAGCGGCAAAAAGAGGATAGCCCTGCCGGTTCAAAGGCGTAAATATAACCTGAGAAAGTGCATTGAAGTCAAGGGGGCTGCGGAAAATAATCTTAAAAATATCGATGTGAAGTTTCCGCTCGGTGTATTTATCTGTGTGACCGGCGTTTCGGGGTCCGGCAAAAGTACTCTTGTCAGCCAGATTCTATTGAGGGCTTTGAAACGCAGGCTCTACAACTCCCGCGAAAAGCCGGGCACGCACAAAACCATTCTTGGCGTTTCACAAATTGATAAAGTTATAGAGATAGACCAGTCGCCGATAGGCAAAACTCCGCGGAGCAATCCGGCGACATATACCGGCGTCTTTGACGTGATAAGAAAACTATTCTCGATGACGAGAGAGTCGAAGATTCGTGGATTTGCACCGGGACGATTCAGCTTCAACGTCAAAGGCGGACGCTGTGAATACTGCAGGGGACAGGGTACAAAAAAAATCGAGATGCACTTTTTGCCTGACGTTTATGTTACCTGTCAGCAGTGCAAAGGCACAAGATATAATCCTGAGACATTGCAGATTACCTACAAGGGCAAAAATGTCACTGATGTGCTTGATATGAGAATTGAAGAAGCACTTGGCTTTTTTGCGAATTTCCCGACGATTGTGCGTTTCCTAAGAACGCTTAATGACGTTGGTTTGGGCTATATGAAACTGGGCCAGCCGTCAACGACGCTTTCCGGCGGTGAGGCACAGCGGATAAAGCTGGCCTCCGAGTTGGGCAAAGCCGCTACGGGACATACTTTGTATCTGCTCGATGAGCCGACAACAGGGCTGCACTTTGCTGATATTCATAACCTCTTAAATGTCTTGCAGCGATTGACTGATTGCGGTAATACTGTTGCGGTAATCGAGCATAATCTTGATGTCATCAAGATAGCAGACTATATAATAGACCTCGGCCCCGAAGGCGGCCAGGCGGGTGGGCAGGTTGTTGCCACAGGCCCGCCGGAGGAAATTGTTAAAAATAAAAAGAGCTATACCGCAAAATACCTGAAAGAAAAACTAAAAGTGAACTAAAGTGCCTAAAATGTAAAGTGCCTAAAGTTTTTGCCATCGCGAGCGAAGCGAAGCAATCTCAAGTATAAGGATTGAGATTGCCACGGCCTGCTTTGCAGGCCTCGCAATGACAAAGTCTGAAAGGTTATTCGGATAGGCACTTAGAGTCACTTTAGTTCACTTTAGACACTTTAGTACATCTGATTTTTGACTTATGCGAGATACGGAATATGATTGCTCAGACACTTAAATGGATTGGCGGGGTTGACGGTTTTTTAGAGCTTATCGACCAGCGGCGGCTGCCCGCCGAATTGGTTAGGTTGCAGTGCGCCGATATTGGGCAACTTTATGAAGCGATAAAAACGCTCGCAGTGCGGGGTGCTCCGGCTATCGGGGTTGCAGCCGGCTACGGGTTGTCTCTGGCGATGCAGCAGCTTAAGCCATCCGCTGACACGGCGGAGGCAATTGCGCATCTCGAAAAGTCCGCCGAGTATCTGGCGCAGAGTCGTCCGACGGCGGTGAATCTGTTCTGGGCACTGGAGAGAGTTAAAAACCACGCTCAGACTTTTGTCAGTGAAAATCAAAACGCAACGCAAACATCCCTGCGAGAAGCAGTTTTGGCCGAGGCGAACGGTATATACGCCGAAGATGTTGATATGTGCCGGCGGATTGGGGAAAACGGTCAGAAGTTTATCAAGAATGGGGCTGGTATTTTGACGCATTGCAACGCAGGGGCGCTGGCGACCGCAGGGCAGGGGACGGCTTTGTCGGTGATGTTTGAAGCACAGAGAAAGGGAAAAAAATTTAAGGTTTATGCCGACGAGACCCGCCCATTATTGCAGGGTGCCCGGCTGACAGCCTGGGAATTGAAACAAGCGGGGATTGATGTTGTGCTTATATGCGACAATATGGCTGGATGGTTGATGAAGCAGGGACAAATCGGCGCTGTGATAACCGGAGCAGACCGAATTGCAGCAAATGGTGATGCGGCAAATAAGATTGGCACTTACAGCTTGAGTATTCTTGCCGGAAACCACAGCATACCTTTTTATATCGCTGCACCGTCAAGCACATTTGATTTGAGCATAAAGAGCGGAGGCCAAATACCTATCGAGCAGAGGGACGCTGATGAAGTGAGGTTTTTTGGTGATAGAAAAATTGCACCGGACGGAGTTGATATTTACAATCCGGCTTTCGATGTTACAGACGCAGAAAATATCACAGCAATCATCACAGAAAAGGGCGTAATTGAAAGCCCCAGCACCGAAAAAATCGCCGAGCACTTCAAATAGAAATCCAGCTCAATTCAATAGAAAAAACCTTGACTTTAGCTAAAAATTGTGTATATTAAATGGCGGCAAATGTACCTTTGGGGGATAACTGCTATATTTTGAGAGGGACATGAAAATGAAAGAGGCAAGAACGAAATTGTTTCTTGTGGCAGTGTTGGGTCTTTTGGTTCTGTGTGGGTCTGCGTGGGCCGTGGATGGTAGTGGGCTGATTGCGCACTGGACACTTGACGAAGGTGACGGAACGACCGCTTACGATTCGGCTGGTGACAATGATGGAACGCTGGTCAACGGCCCAACCTGGACGACAGGGCAAATTGACGGCGCATTGAGCTTTGATGGCGATGATGGTGTATACATCGAGGGAAGTTCTGGAACGAGCTCTCCTTTGAATATTTATAATTCAGATATAACGATTTCTTCCTGGGTCAGGATAGGAACGGGAGGTACAATTGTAGCCAGAGCAAAGCCGTATTATATAACCTACAGATTAGGTATTGGCTCAGATAGTAAGGCTTATATAAATGTTTATAGAAGAGGGGCTGGGCACACGGTGATACGTAGCGATGAAATACTCGACCGCGATACGTGGTACCACATAAGATCGGAAGAGCGTCGTGTAGGGAAAGAGTGTAGATCTCGGTGGTCGCCGTATCATTAAAAAAAAAAAAGAAAAAAACAAAAAAAGTCTTAGTGAATTAACAGGTAACAGCAAGCTACCAACTGAGCGGAC
>CAJVYN010000159.1 GCA_913009355.1 uncultured bacterium
CCTGGCTGAAGGTAAACGTAGCTTTTTTGAATTTCCTGCAGGAGGGGGATAAGTCTATTAGAGGACGGATTTGGTATTAACGTCAGAATTTCATCCAATGGTTCCAGGTTCGGGTGCCCCTTTTTACTAACAGCTTTATCCATTTAACTTACCTATAATCACAAACACACACTCTGTTATTTCAAGCAACCGCGCATTATACATATTGCCCGCACCCTGATGCAACAGATAAATATCAAACGAGCATATTTTCGAACCACCCTTGCCCTCGCTGCCGGCAATCTCATTCGTTATGTTCTATATTGCGTCGCAGCGGGCCGCCAGAAGTTATAGTTTTGAGTATCTTCTTTAATAATGCCAGGCAACTGATCAGCCCATTGTTGGACATTTCTTTATCCAAGTTGAGCGATGAACTTAGTGCCTTTTCGGACAAAGCTATAAAATTTGTTTAGAACCGCAAATCAGCGATTCCCTTCTATTTTGGTGGACAAAGGCTGGTTTCCGCCCCTTTGCTTCTGTTTGCGGTCTATATTTTTAGTAAATTTATATTTATTTGTTGCATATTTTAATTATTGTGTTCTAATATCTCAAATTGAAAGTGGGGATATTATTTTGTCTCTCGGTAGTAGCTCCAGATAAATGAAAGCAGAGAGAAGAATTAGTTGCTCTTTAAACAGAGTCAAGGAGAAATGCAAGTGAGTACAGGTACAGTAAAATGGTTTAACGCGTCCAAGGGTTTCGGGTTTATCGTTCCAGATGACGGCGGCGATGATTTGTTCGTCCATCATTCGGAAATAAAGGCTTCCGGCTACGCATCGCTTGATGAAGGCCAAAAAGTCGAGTTCGAGATCGGACAGGGCAAAAAAGGCCCATGTGCAACCAACGTGATTCCAGGGTAATTTAGAGTAAAGCGTTGTAAAACCAAAAGCCCCGCCAAGTTGCGGGGCTTTCTTTTATCTAAAAGCAAACTGTCAATAACTTTTAGCTTTCTTTTCCAGCTTACGGTTTTTCGGCTGTTGCTTCCGGGGTAGCGGCAGTTTCTGCTGCGACTTCTTCTTCTTCTTTTATTGTTTTTCGGCCGGTGTGACTCTTGCGATGGGCAACTTTCGGCAGGCCCAGCAGCGAATCACCTTCAGACCATCTCTCTTCGTCTTTTAGCTGCTCAATGCGTTCAGCCCGCGTCAGAACATTTCGGTGTCTGCTCAGCGCGCCTTTGATTTTTAAAGAACTGTCAATAGACATTCAACGTTTCTCCTAAAACTAATCATCGAATTTTTTGCCGTATGCGTCATAAAACGGCTTGCTGCCGAAAGTTTCATATCCCGGCGGAGCTTTATATTTAGTACCTAACTCGATTATTTTCTGTTTCGCAAAATAGCCGTCAGTCCCTGGCTTTTCGGGATTTTCGTATTTGGCAGTGGTTACCAGATAGTACCAATCACCGATTTTTCTTATTTCGGTTTCTATACCGAACTGGACAAAATAGCGCCTTACCGGCTCTAAGTGGGTTCTGAGCTGATAAGTTTGTATCACAATTCGATTGTTCCCTTTCGACTTAACCGGTTCGGCTTTTTCAGCAGATGCAGGCGCCACAACTATTTTTTCAGCCGGCACGCTGACTGCTGCCTGTCCTGTTACTTTCTGCACGCTTCCTGGCATTTTTGTGACTGAGTTTGTTATCTTTTGGTCACCTGGATAGGTGATTTGACCCAGCCGAAAAACCACCAAAATCAGCAGTACAGCACCCAGAAGCAGTGCAATCGCAAGCTGATATGGCATTGAAATCTCAATCCTGCCGGCATTAAATTGCACAATTTTTGGTCTTCTTGGCCATTGTGCCGCCCTTTCAGACACCTCGATAGCAGATTTTGCTGCAATTGGCTTATCTTTACCGGATTTTTCCGGATACAGTTGCTCTAATGTCTTGGGATAGCTTGGCTTAGCACAGGCTTTGCCAATTACTTCATACAAAGATTTTTTTTTACGATTACGTGCCATATCCAATATCAGCTTAATTTTGCAAAATATTCAGCAGCTAACAGTTCTGTTTAGCACGACGTAAGCAACAAGCCAACAACCAGCTTAAAAACTACCCCCCCTTTCTTACAGTATTTTAATTTGAATTTCAATGGTAAACTGCTAAAAAATAATATTACAGTGCCGCTTTTGGTAATTTAAATTTCGGATTTAAGCCGATTGATATTACTTTTTGCCCATCGTTTTACCGGGCCAATCATCCGTACGAAACGGAGAAGCCGGTAATCCCTGGCTGTTATAGAGGTTGCATACCGGGTTGTCTGCCCAGGCATAACGCACAGCAACAGGGTCGGCCACCCTTTCGGAGCTAACCACAACAACATCACCGTCGATTTTTGCATCGGCCCAAACAAATTTACGGTCTGCCCCCGCAATGGCAAACCCTTTCAACGGCCCGCCTCCACCGGCAACCAATCCGCCGCCGATATGTTCAAAATGCAGAATAATCTTATTACCCTCAATCTTCATTGATTTGTAAATGGGACCGGAATAAACCAAATCCTTTCCATAAGTTTTGGCCAGCGCCAATAACCCCAGGCGTTTGCCGACATCCTTCTTGTTCTTCGGATGTATATTGTCAGCCTCGCCAATATCTATTATCACCGCCATTCCCGTATTTGACAGCGACAGTGCCATAAGCTGAGCTTCTCTCAGTTCCGCCCAGGCACTTTCAGCCGGCTCAGGGACGATTGCCTTGAAGTTAGCCAACTGCACAAAAAAGAAAGGAAAATCACCCTGTCCCCAATCGTTTCGCCAGTTCTGAATCATTGCCGGAAAGAGCTTACGATATGCATACGCCTGTCCTGTGTTTGCTTCGCCCTGATACCATATCACCCCTGCAATCCTGTACGGCATCAGCGGAACAAGCATAGCGTTGTACAGCCCTGCTGGTTTTCTTTGTTTTCTTGGACCGTTCAGTCTGCGGGGTTTTGGTGGCACTTTCCCGCCCTGAACCTTGGCTTTGGCAACGGCTTCCTTCCATTTCTTTATCTTCTGCTCATATTCTCTCTTTATTTCCGGATACTTCGCCAGCCAATCGGCATGTCGCGTTAAAAAAGGCTTTAACTGCGGGTCAGATTCGAGAACGCTTTTTTTCGTCCACGCCTCAGCGGGGCTGCCTCCCCAGGATGTATGAATCAGGCCGACCGGTACATTCAACTCTTTATGCAATCGCTGGCCGAAGAAATAAGCTACAGCACTGAAGTGTGCTGCGGTCTGTGGATTACACACTAACCACCGTCCTTCGCAGTTATCCTGGGGTTTTTCCGCTATTGCCTGTTTGACTGTAAATAAACGAATTTCCGGATAATCTGCTGCCTTAATTTCCTCTTTGTCCCTGGTACTTCTGAGTATAAACTGCATATTTGATTGGCCTGAACATACCCAGACCTCACCAACCAGAACGTTACTTATAGTAATTGTGTTTTTTGCTTCAATGGTTATATTGTATGGCCCGCCTGCCTTGGGCGGTTCAATCCTAACCATCCACTTGCCGTTTTTATCTGCAGTAGTCTCCCACCCTCGGCTCTGCCAACTGCCGCTGACCCTGACCTTCTCGCCCGGCTCGGCCCAGCCCCAAATAGGCGATGTTCCGCCCTGCTGCAGAACCATATTGTCACTTATCACCGCCGGCAGTCTGACATCAGCGAAAGAACCGGCTGCACACACCAATACCAGACCCAATGAAAGGATTAAAACCTTTGGCACGCTAAAACAAATTTGTTTGTAATTCATCTATAGTATTTCTCCGGCAAATACTTGTCCCATTCCTGGTTATCAAAGTGTTTTCTTTCTCATCAGGTAATAACCACACAGGTGTGGATGTGGAACTGCGGTACACGGAAAGACAGGAACCCATCTTCCAGTTTCCATTTAAGGTCTCGCTTCTCCGGCATCTGGACGACCTGTTGAGGTGGGCCTGCCACTTTTAACTTTACCGAAATATCGTGAACAGGTGGAATGTTTTCCACCACCGCCCATCGCGGTCCGTCAAGTATTTTTGCAATGTAATAGAAAAGCAGATGCAGAACCAGCGCCGAATCCTGCTTGAACAGTGAAACTTCTACAGAGGCATCCGCTTTTACTTCAAGCAGTTTGTCAGCCGTAACCAGGTCCACAAGATTGCGAACAAGATACTTCGTCTGGACACGGTTTTTCTTCCAGTAGGATTGAAAAAGATCTGCGCTGATGTAGGCGGCTTTACCTTTACCAAACTGGTTTACAGTTACAGCAGGGTATCCTGTATCTTCGCCCGCAGGAGCAAACGAACCCAAATTAAAACGTCCTGGTATCTCTTTCCAGTAGGCACGGCGGACGAGGTTGGCTAATGTTCGGGCCGAGGTCGGCTTGACATACAGAAGCTGGCCGTCTATGTGCATCGGCAAAGTGCCAATATCAGCAGCGACAGATTCATCGATTACCTTAAAGTAAGCGTAAGTATCAGGATAATCCTGCTGATACTTTACGCCAAAGACATCGGCCAGGCCAAAGTCCCCGCGCTGTTTGCCCGTCTCGGTGCTCAGGGAAGTAGAACCTGAGGCAATCAGTCCTCCGCCTTTTTTGACAAAGTCTCTGACGGCCTTAATTACCTTATCGCTCAGGCATCTCTGTTCCGGTATAATGAGTGTTTTGTAGTCGCCGAGACTGCGCAGCAGGGTCTGTTCGTTGATGATATTAAAGTGCATACTGCTTTCCACCAGGGCTTTATGTGCTGCCAGAGTAAGCGAGAGGTCAGCGTTATTGTTCTCCATAGTAGCTGCTGAGTGCAGAATGGCAATGTAGGGCACCGGCTTTGCCTTGAGGCAGAACTGTTCACGCTGCTTGATAAACTCGAACGTCTCGCCTATAGCATGGTAGAACTGCTCCTCCAGTGTCCCATCAGGGTAGAGCTTATCCTCAAAGCAACATGTAGCGCCGTTGGCAATCATAGCGGCGCATTCGTACTTGAGCATAGCGGTGGGCTTTAGGTCCCAGTCTAACCATAAATTTACACATCGGTCGCCTAACAGATGAAATGGTTTTTCCAGAGTTACCAGGTAGCGGCCGAAATAACTGATGTCTATATGTTTGCCGGTGAAATACTTCACTTCCTTGTTGAGGAAATCTACATAATCCGGGGGCTCAACTGGATAATGTGTACCGCAGAAAGTATTGTTGATGGTTATGAGCACATCGGGCTTGATCTTGTGAATGGTATCACAACACTTTCTTCTGAAGTCATCACAGATTTCCCGCCGCCACAGGGCGCACTTGAGTCCGAGCGGTGATTTTCTGGCCCGCGGAATTTTTTCACCGAAGCGTTTTTTGAATTTGGCCTGGCAGCGAGGGCAGTAGCACCATTGATCTTCGATACCGTGAGCAATCGGGTCAAGAAAGATTCCGTCTATGTCGTATTGTCCCACCAGTTCGGTCAGTTCCGGCAGTACACACTCGGTCAGATAGGGACTGTTGACGCATAATGGAGTTAATGTCCAGGTGATGTAGGGTCTGCCATTGGCTTTGACGGCCCGCCAGTCGGGATGAGTCTTGGCAGTTCGGTCATCGTTAAGAAGACCAACGTAAACAATGACTTTAATATCATTGCGGCGGCAGGTTTCAATCATCTCGGCCAGC
>CAJVYN010000160.1 GCA_913009355.1 uncultured bacterium
TAGGACTGGGCCACGCCAGGTTGAGCATTATAGATCTCTCGTCTGGTACTCAGCCCATCCACAACGAAGATGAAACCATGTGGATCGTTTACAACGGAGAAGTTTTTAACTATCCGGAATTGAGACAGGACCTGCTGCAAAAAGGACACCGTTTTTACACAACCTCTGACACAGAGGTAATACTTCATCTTTATGAAGAAGAAGGACCAGATTGCCTGAACCAACTGAACGGTCAGTTTGCTTTGGCAATATGGAATTCCAAAGAAAAGGAACTTTTTCTGGCACGTGACAGGGTGGGTATTCGGCCACTGTATTATACGATTCAAAATGATACCTTAATATTTTCCTCCGAAATTAAATCTATTTTTATGATTAAGCACATAGCCCGCGAAATTGACCCAATAGCTATGGAGCAGATATTTACATTCTGGACGACTTTACCGGGCCAAACCATATTTAAGAATGTCCAGGAACTGCTACCCGGCCATTATCTGAAGGTATCCAACGGAAGGGTTACTGTCAGGAAGTACTGGGACATTCCTATGTATCCGTCTGCAGAGCAATTGGATTTATCGGCTGGTGAAATCAGCGAAAGAATTCACGAATTGTTACTTGACGCAATTCGGATTCGTTTGCGGGCCGACGTGCCTGTAGGCTGTTACCTGAGCGGAGGGCTGGATTCATCGGGTATAGCCACATTAGTTGTGAAGAACTTTAACAGTAACGTCAGGACTTTTGGAATACGTTTTGAAGAAGACGGCTTTGATGAAGGCCGGCACCAGAGTCAAATGGTCTCGTTTCTCAAGACTGACCACAGTGAGATTCAGGCGACCAATGAAAAGATTGGGGCCTCACTTCTTGATTGTTTATGGCACTGTGAAAAACCTCTGCTGAGGACGGCTCCAATTCCGCTGTTTTTGCTTTCTGATGTTGTACGCGAAAGTGGTTATAAGGTAGTGCTTACCGGTGAAGGTGCAGACGAAGTTTTCGGCGGTTACAATATTTTTAGGGAAGCCAAGGTAAGAAGGTTCTGGGCGAAGTATCCTAACTCGCAAAGTCGGGCTGGACTGGTCGGCCAGCTTTATCCTTATATATTTAATAATCCCAGGCTGAAACGTACGCTACAATCGTTCTTTGCCAAAGGCCTTGACAAAACGGATGACCCCATTTTTTCTCACCTTATAAGATGGGAGAATACCAGCAGAATCAAAACATTCTTTTCGAAGGAACTTATGGCGGAGGTAGGTTCATACCGTGGATACGACCAGGTCAAACAAAATCTTCCCGCTGATTATGAAAAATGGGATTATCTTTCCAAGGCCCAGTACCTGGAGATGACGATCTTTTTGAGTAATTATCTGATTTCCTCGCAGGGCGACCGGGTAGCTATGGCCCATTCGGTGGAGATAAGGCTGCCGTACCTGGACCCGCGCCTTATGGATTTTATGGGACGGGTGCCTGCCAAATGGAAGATTTTGGGCCTGAACGAGAAGCATATCCTTAAAAAGTATTTTCAGGGGATTTTACCGGAAGGCATAACCAATCGTTCAAAACATCCTTACCGTGCCCCGATTAAACAAAGTCTGCTGAACAAAAAGACAGCAGCATATACACGAGAGATGTTGTCGGAGAGGTCGTTAAAAAAGGCGGGCCTGTTTGATATAAACAAAGTAACAAGGCTATTGCAAAAACTTCAGACGGCCAACACTCCGGGTGAAATCGATAGTATGGCCCTTGTGGGTGTTTTGTCCTCTCAGCTTATTTATCATCAATTTGTAGAGAACTTCCCACGTAAGGCTGATTATTCTATTTCTCCCAGTCTTATTGTGGACCGAAGGTCAAAAGCCCTTGAACGCACCGGATGAGTATAGGTAGTTGAATAAGAGAGTGGTAACATATGCTAATCAATAATTTTCTGGAAAACTCTGCACAGAAATACCCCGACAAGCAGGCGGTTTGGTATAAAGACCAATGGATGACATATTCTCAAATAGATGAACTCGCAAACAAACTGGCCAATTACCTAAAGGAAGTTGCCATTTGCAAAGGCGATAGGGTAGCCATATTGCATGAAAATTCTTTTGATTATGTGATATCATATTTTGCCATACTCAAAGCGGGAGCAATCACTGTTTCACTCGATACAGAAACCACATCCAGGGCATTAGTCTATGCGCTAAGACATTCGGGCGCGAAGGCAATAATAGCCAATAGGAAATACTCCAAGCATCTGCTTCCTGCATTGCGAAAAACACCTAATCTGAAAGAAGTCATTACCGACCAGGAAGGTATGTCTGGGTATCGCCAAATTGAGCATTGTAATCCAATTCAACTACAAGACATCTACGACAGCGGCAAGAAAAGCTCGCCCGGCATCAGATGCATAGACTTGGATTTAGCCTCTATTGTATATACTTCCGGTAGTACCGGCGAACCCAAAGGGGTTACACTTTCCCATGCCAATGTAGTGAGCAATGTTCGTTCCATTGTCAAATATCTTGATCTGACTTCCAGGGACCGCATAATGGTGACTTTGCCATTCTTTTATATATACGGTAAATCACTATTGACTACTCATTTCTGTGTTGGCGGTTCGGTGGTTATCGATAACAGATTCGTTTTTCCGCAGGTGATACTGGAAACAATGAGCAAAACAGAAGTAACCGGTCTGTCAGGTGTTCCTTCAACGTTCTTAATCCTCTTGAACAAATCAAAGGTCAGAGATTTTGAATTCAGGTCGCTTCGTTATGTAACACAGGCCGGCGGTTCAATGTCGCCGGCGGTTCAAAAAGAGGTTGCCAAGGTGTTTGCGCCTGCGAAATTGTTTATTATGTATGGTGCGACTGAAGCTGCGCCACGATTGTCATATGTGGAACCGGATATGCTGCCACAAAAATGGGGGTCAATTGGAAAGGCAATTGACAATGTGGATTTATTTGTAGTTGATGAGCAGGGCCGGAAACTGCCCCCAAATAAAGAAGGTCAAATTGTTGCTCGCGGTACTAATATAATGGTAGGTTATTGGCGTGATCCGGAAGGAACTGCCGAGGTATTGAAAAATGGTCTGTATTATACCGGTGATTTGGGACGGACAGACGAAGATGGCTATCTCTACATCGTCGGCAGAAAGAAAGATATAATTAAAGTTGCCGGTTTCAGGATTAGCGCCAAAGAGATAGAAGAGGCGTTAATGGAAATTGATGAAATCCACGAGGCTGCGGTAATCGGAGTCGAAGATCCTGTGTTGGGTGAGGCAATCAAGGCCTTCATAGTCCCTCGGGAAAATGTAAAGCTTGAAGATGCAAAAATAAGAAAATATCTGAGTACGGTATTACCTCCCCACAAACAGCCAAAGTATTTTGAATATAGAAACTCACTTCCCATGAATAAGGCGGGTAAAATCCTGAAAACGCTCTTGAAAGAGCAGCAGGCCGAATAGGCATTTATTTTATTTTACGCAGGAGAAATAAGGACAATGAGCGATAACAATTTCTCTATTGACACGCTAAGGCTTGATTGTGCCAAAGAAGTAGAAAAGATAACCGAAACCCTTCGCAGAATAGTTTTGAAGCAATTTAGAAAACGGGGTGTGGTGGTTGCCCTTTCAGGAGGCATCGATAGTAGTGTGGTAGGTGCCCTTTGCGTTTACGCATTTGGTAAAGAACGTGTATTGGGACTTTTGATGCCTGAGAAAGACTCATCTCAAAAGACGCATGAACTGGGCCGACTTATCACCGACCATTTGGAAATATCAACGATTTGTGAAGACATCACTCCCATTCTGGACGCTGTTGGATGTTACCGGCGGCGGGATGAGGCGATAAAGAGCGTAGTTCCCGAATACGGCCCTGATTATAAATGTAAAATTGTGCTTCCCAGTGTTCTGGATGATGACAGGTACAGGATATTTTCGGTGGTGGTTCAATCTCCGGAAGGCGAGCAAATAAAGGTGAGGCTGACGCCGTCTGCTTATCTTGGGATTGTGGCCGCTACCAACTTCAAACAGCGGGTGCGTAAAATGCTGGAATATTATCACGCCGACCGCCTCAATTATGCCGTTACGGGAACACCAAACCGGCAGGAATACGACCAGGGCTTCTTCGTAAAGCTTGGCGATGGTGCCGCTGATATAAAACCCATCGCCCATCTTTATAAGACTCAGGTCTATCAGTTGGCCGATTTCCTCGGCGTCCCCGGGGAAATCCGTAAGCAACCTCCTACAACAGATACCTATTCAATGCAGCAGAGTCAGGAAGAATTCTATTTTTCGCTTCCCTACGATAAAATGGACCTTTGCCTGTATGGGAAAAATAACCAAGTTCCGCTGACTGACGTGGCTGTGGCAGCCGAATTGACAGTTGAGCAGACAGAGCGAGTATATAACGACATCGAAGCCAAGCGAAACGCCACGCGTTATCTTCACACTCCCCCCATGCTGGTTGATAAAGTCAATGAGATTTCATTTTGATTGACCTGGAAAATAGATTATGAAGCGTAGTTTTGTGTATTAAATGTCTGATGTGAAAGTCAAAACACATTATATTATCATTGCTGTAGTGGTCATTTTGATTATTGGTACCTTACCGGTATTTTTTATGAGGATAAAAACAAGGACAGATATAAATAAGATAACACTGCCATCAATTGATGACGTATCCATGGAAGATTGGGCGAAACTTGCCAAGAAGAAGATTTTCTTTGGTCACCAATCGGTGGGATATAATATAATTGAGGGGATAAAAGATATCATAAGTGAACGTGACCAGATAAAACTTAACATTGTTGAGACGCACGATTCTGCGGAGTTTGACAATCCGATTTTTGCTCACGCCCGCGTTGGACGGAATACGGATCCAGTCTCGAAAATCAATGGTTTCAGGAATATTATAGATGCCGGAGTCGGAGACAAGGTTGATATCGCATTCTTTAAGTTTTGCTATATTGATGTGATGCGAGATTCAGATACGCAAAAAATTTTCGATAACTACAGAAATACAATCGAAGATTTTAAAGCCAGGTATCCTGAAACGAAATTTTTGCATATGACTATCCCTGTGTGTTCTACACCAAAGGGAGTCAAAAGAACTTTGAAAGAGGCGGTCAAGTTATTCATCGGAAGAGAGGGGATTTTGGACGATAACATAAAACGTCAGCATTATAATATGTTATTGAGTGATGCCTATTCCCCAAAGGACACAGTCTTTGATCTCGCCCTGGTAGAGTCAATCGATTCGGATGGCTTCAGATATTATTCTCCAAAAGATGGAGAAAAGGTTATTGTTATGGTCCCCCAGTACACCTACGATGGCGGACATCTTAATAAAGAAGGAAGAAAAAAGGTGGCTGAGCAATTACTTGTAATGCTGGCCCGCAACTGATTTTCAAACACTTTCGTTGATATTCTCGGTCTTTTGCCTAAAATCTTGTTTGTAAAGGACTTGTGCACTAAATTCGTTTGATTTTGAATGCCGCAGTGTGGTATAATATAATCGTATCTTTGGGGGGATGGTGCTTTAGTTGATGGCCTTAGAACCATCACAATTTCCACTTTATCTCAAACGCCGAGTCGGAGATAGCAAAAGAGACAATGTAGCATAAGAAATCTTTCATAAAACAAAATAACAAGGCCATTATACT
>CAJVYN010000161.1 GCA_913009355.1 uncultured bacterium
ATACGAGATAAAGGAATGTGACTGGAGTTCAGACGTGTGCTCTTCCGATCTCTTTGTCCTGACCGCTGCAATTTTTATACTGGTACTGTACTTTTTCGTAAGACCATCTTTACAGTGAAAGCTATGCCGAAAGCAATTGAGCTAAAAAATTTTTCATATAGTTACTCTGACGGCACAGCCGCTCTTACTGATATAAGCTTAAGTGTCGAACACGGCCAAAGACTTGCCCTGATAGGCCCCAATGGCGCCGGCAAATCAACCCTGCTTCTTGTGATGGCCGGCTTTGTAAAGGGGACTGGAAAAGTGCTGATTGACGGCTTGAAAATCAATAGGAAAAATCTGAAAAAAATTCGCACTTTGTTCGGCTCCTGCCTGGAGAACCCGGATGACCAGTTATTTATGCCCACTTTATTTGACGATGTAGCGTTTGGTCCGCTCAATATGGGACTCGAAGCTGAGCAGGTAAAAATATGCGTCGCCAAAGCGCTGCAAACTGTCGGCCTGGCCGGGATGGCTGATAAGGCCCCGCATCATCTCTCAGCCGGACAAAAAAGAGCCGCCGCAATAGCGACAATACTTTCTATGGCACCGCAAATAATCACACTCGATGAACCTGACGGCAGTTTGGATCCGAGGAATCGCAATAATCTTATAAAGCTGCTCGACGGTTTGCCTCAGACCCTGGTAATAGCAACCTGTAATATGAATTTTGCCGCCGCACTTGCCGACAGAGCCGTCCTGCTTGACAAAGGCCGTATTATCGCCGATGGTAACGCCGGAGAAATAATGTCGGATTCAAAGCTGATGACCGAACACGGCCTGGAAGTGCCCAATGAATTCGCAGGCAACCGGCTATGAGCAACGAAACTTATTTTTTACTTGTTACGTAGATTACCTGCTCGGCAAGCAGATTAGGTGCGAATCTTACCGGGCTAAGGCTTGTTTTACCCAATGGAATCTTCTTTTCCACTTTAACCCTCAGCTTTCTGCAGAACCTGTCGAAATCTTTCAGTGACAGGAAGTGTATGTTCGGTGAGTTGTACCAGCTAAAAGGCA
Source organism: uncultured bacterium (assembly GCA_913009355.1). GTDB lineage: Bacteria > Planctomycetota > Phycisphaerae > Sedimentisphaerales > Anaerobacaceae > CAJVYK01. The sequence goes on from CAJVYN010000161.1 coordinate 1,057, forward strand.
GCCGCTTGGTAACCGGGGATTCGCCGAGAAAGAATAATTGTGCTCTGCTCTTCCAGTGAGCAAAGTTAGGAAAGCTCACAATCACTTTTTTCCCTACCCTCAGCAATTCCTTAAAAACCTTTTCAGGATTTTTCACCGTCTGTACTGTTTGTGACAGTATTACATAATCAAAGTTTTTGTCAGCGTAATTTTCCAGGCCTTGTTCGATGTCGTGCTGGATAATGGAAAGTCCCCGACCTACACAAGCCAGCACACGTTCCTGGTCAAGCTCAATACCTTTGCCCTTGATGTTTTTATCTGCGGTAAGGTTTGCCAATAATTCTCCGTCTCCGCAGCCGATGTCCAGTACCGTGCTGTTCGGCTCTATCAGCGACTCTATCAGTTCGTAGTCAACACGTGTTCGTCGGGCCTGTTCGAGTCGTCCGATGTGGCGTTTTTGTCTGATTGTATCCAGATTATTGTTTTGTCTTACTCCCGGCTGATATGTCGCATCTAAAAAGCTGGAAATAAATAGACCAAGTGTTCCCGGCTCTAATAAAAATGCATCGTGGCCATAAGGCGAGGCAATATCACAAAAGCTAACGTCTTTGCTATTGGCAACCAGTGCATTGACTATGTCTCTGGATTGAGCGGGTGTAAAAAGCCAGTCGCTTGCGAAACTGACTATAAGGAATCTTGAGCTGGTGTTCGCAAAGGCCCTGGTTAATGAGCCGTGGTCTTTTTTCAGGTCGAAGTAGTCCGCCGCTTTGGTTATGTAAAGATAGCTGTTGGCGTCGAATCTTTCCACGAAGGTTTGGCCCTGATAATTCAAATACGTCTCAACGGCAAATTCAGAATTGAAATCGTAGCTGTAGCTCTCGGCCTTTCGCTGTTGCCTGCCGAATTTTTCGCGCATACCCTGCTCGGACAGATATGTTATATGCCCTATCATTCTCGCAATTGCAAGTCCTCTATCCGGGCCTTCGCCGTTGTGATATTGTCCCCCGGTGAAGTTTGGGTCCGCCAATATCGCTTCTCGTCCGACCGCATCGAAGGCAATCGACTGGGCGCCGAGATGGGTGGTTGTGGCAATTGCAATTGCTGACTTGACAATGTCAGGATATTCAACCGCCCACTGCAGGACCTGCATCCCGCCGATAGAGCCCCCAATTACCGCCAGAAGTTTCTTTATCCCGAGCTTATCGAGCCATAGCTTCTGCACCTTAACCATATCGGCTATAGTAATAATCGGAAAGTCAAGGCCGTACGGTTTGCCTGTCGCCGGATTTATCGAAGATGGTCCTGTCGTGCCGCTGCAGCCGCCCAAAAAATTCGAGCAGATAACAAAATACTTATTCGTGTCGATGCACTTGCCCGGCCCGACCATAGCATCCCACCAGCCGGGCTTTTTGTCGTCATCACTGTTGTAACCAGCTACGTGAGCATTACTGCTGAGAGCGTGGCAAATCAGAACAGTATTATCCTGTGCATCGTTGAGCTTGCCGTATGTCTCGTAGGCCACGTCGATGGGGGCTAACGCCTTACCACAGGCCAGCTCCAGGGGCCTATCCTGCTCGACTATCCGCATCGTTTCTGTTTTGACGATACCAACCGAATTTTCGCTCAATTCTGTCATTATACCGTATCTCGTTGTTCGCTGCCCGTCCCGTAAGCGGTAAATTATATCAAAAAACCTTGACACTGTAAAACATCAACTATAGATTATATCAAGTAGGGGTATTACCGGGCTAAAGAAGCAATGTTGGCCGAACACCATTTAACGAAAGGAAGCACAAAATGGCAAAGAAGAAAAAAGCCGCAAAGAGAAAAAAAGCTGTAAAGGGTCTGTGGTCACTAAGCGAGGTCAAGCTGCTCAAAAAGCTTTTTGCGAACAACCTCACTGCTGAAGTAGCCGCCCAGCTCGGTCGCAAGACCGATGCGGTGAAAAAGAAAGCTTCCAGAATGGGACTTCGCAAGACCAAGAAATACCTGAAGTCTATTGGCAGGGCGTAAGCTGGCCCATTTTGTCCCGCACCAATCAGAATTACGTCGAAACTCAATTAGTGCGGGATTGCAAAATGCAAACGCTGGTTATAGAGATAGTTCCATAGGGACTGCCCAACACTCTTTTTTGTGTTTTAGGTTCCCGGAAACAGCGGTGTTATAATCGCCTCTGGGCATCTGCTTCCCACGTTGTTGCGGGTGGTACAGCGGGGCTGTAATCTTGATTTCCCAATATCCTGTTGTCCTCTTTCAGGATAGCGAACAAAGCGGTGCACCTGCTTATGGCAAGTAAGCAACGCGGCTCAAAACCGGACGGCAGGTGTATGGTCGGTGCAAAAAGCTTGACATTTACCCTCAATGCGGTTATTTTTATGCAAAATTTCCACAATATCGTTGCATCCTTACTTTTTTTGATTGAAACAGGAGGTTAATTTGAGGGTTCTTTCTGGCATACAGCCGACCGGCCGACTTCATATAGGCAACTTCTTCGGCGCAATGCGCCAGCACCTCCAGCTCCAGGCCGAACACGATTGCTTCTATTTCATCGCTGACTACCACGCTCTTACCAGCAACCCAACACCAGCTGAGGTTGCTGAGCATACTCTTAATGTCGCAATGGATTATATCGCTCTGGGACTCGATACGAAAAAAACCGTTTTCTGGCGTCAGTCTGATGTACCCGAAGTTACCGAGCTGGCCTGGATACTGTCCTGTGTAACACCGATGGGTCTTTTGCAGCGTTGCACAAGCTATAAGGATAAAATCGCTCAGGGCCTTAGTCCCAATCACGGCCTGTTCGCATACCCCGTCCTGCAGGCAGCCGACATCCTGATATACAGGACTGATTTAGTGCCGGTAGGGGCCGACCAGAAACAGCACATAGAGGTTACTCGCGACATCGCCGCCCGGTTCAACAACGCCTATGGTGAAGTTTTTAATCTGCCTGCCGAGCGGATACTGGAGCAGGTTGCCGTTGTCCCCGGTACCGATGGCCGAAAAATGAGCAAGAGCTACGGCAATACCATCGAAATATTCGAGCCGGAAAAAAGCGTTAGAAAAAAGATTATGCGTATCGTCACCGACTCGACACCTCTCGAACGGCCCAAAGACCCTGATAAGTGTAACGTTTTTGCACTGCTGAAACTGGTTGCATCGACGGACGAATTGACAGCGTGGGAAAACAGATACCGCAGCGGGGGTATGGGCTATGGCGAGGCCAAGAAACGTCTCGCCGAGTTGATGATAGATTATTTCAAGCCGTTTAGACAGAAAAGGACAGATATCGAAAATGATATCGACTATGTTAAAAAAGTCCTTGCCGACGGCGCAGAGTGGGCAGGAGCTGTAGCAGCCGAAACCCTTGCCGATGTCCGAAAAGCCGTAGGGTTGAGAAGGATTTAAAATTGAGAATTGAGAATTGATGGTGGCTGATTACCGTGTAAATCTTGATATATTTGCAGGGCCTTTGGATTTGCTCTTGTATCTGGTCCGCAAGGATGAAGTGGATATTTATGATATTTCCATCGCCAAAATAACCGACCAGTACATCCGCTATATCGAAATGCTAAGGAGTTTTGACGTTGATTTAGCCGGCGACTTTTTGGTAATGGCCGCAACGTTAATGCAGATAAAGTCGGCTATGCTGCTGCCGAAGGCGGAGCCAGACCAGCTGCAGGCCGATTTGGCCGACCCTCGAACAGAACTTATCCGTCAGCTTCTCGAATACAAAAAATTCAAAGATGCCGCTAATCTGCTCGATGTCGCCTCCGATGAGCAGAAGGAACGCTTCCCTCGGCCAAGTACTATTGTTGAGCAGCTAAAGGGCGATGCCGAGCCGGCGATTGACATCGAACAGGTAAGCGTTTGGGACCTGCTCGAAGCCTTTGACTCAATTATGGCTGCTACCGGCGCCGGCGTTGACATAAGTCACATCAAAGACGATACGCCGATTGATTTGTATCAGATAGAGATTTTGCACCGTTTGCAGGCCGAAGGTACGATGAGTTTTGAGCGAATTTTCGAATCAAAGGCCGATCGTACCGTAATGGTCGGATTATTCCTGGCGCTTCTCGAATTGATTCGAGAGAAGTTGGTTTGGGTCGAGCAGCCGGCCCCGCACCAGAGCGGTGCAGGGCAGGCCCCCGGCGCCTCAATATATTTACGGTCGTTGACGGATGAACCTGCCGAGCAGGCTGTGCAAAAAGCCATGCTTGCTTTCGATGTCGAGGCTGACAACGAGCAGTCTGCTCAAGTCCGAGAGCAGCAGCAACCTCCCATAACAATTTCTGAATTGCCCCCAAAGAGCAAACCAGCGGTATCGCTTGATACTCAACAGCAGCGATACCCGCCCGTTCCGATTACCGAATTACCGCCGGAAGGCAAATATAGCAGCGAAAAGGCTCAGAAAACGCAAAAAACTGAAAGTGACATAGATTAACACTGATTAAAGAAAAGTAAAAATTTGACAGCCCCTTGTTTCGTTACTAAAATAGCAGCCGCTTATTGCCAACGAACTTAGAAAGGGTGGAATGATGGCTGATAACGTAATTGAGTTAAATGATGCTGGCTTTGATGAAACTGTTCACA
>CAJVYN010000162.1 GCA_913009355.1 uncultured bacterium
TCCAAATTCTAAGCATCCTGCTTTTCGAGAAAACCTCGCTAAAACAAGCACTTACGGAAAATTATTATAATTTTAAAGAGCGACTAAACTATAACCAACTGTCTTTATTCGACTTATAATGGGACAGTACTGAATCAAAATTAAAAATTTCCTTCTTTTCTTTCCGGATTTTAATACGTCGTTTTGATTTTTCATCTTCGATTTTTGAATTTGTCCGGGATGTGAAAAAGGGCTGTCAGAAAAATTGTAATAACAACGGCAGTGATTCCTGCAGCAGAGATGATTACGCACCGGAGCCTGAAACCATTGCCGGCAACCGCAGAAAACAATTCCGTCGCTAACATAAAACCTGTCGGCACGGCTAATGCTGCTATCAGCCATTTTGTTTGTGGCGCCTTTATCGGCAGCAGATGATACATACATCGAGTCCACAGCAAGCTGAAAAGGGCGTAGGCACATAGATGAAACGCTGCATTTGTTACGGGCAGCCGGTCAGCCAGGTTCGCCTGCATAAAATTTGTTAAAACGAAGATTACAATACCTGTCAGCACAAGAGACGCAGGCCAAAATGGGAAAATCGAAAGCACAATTAAGCTTGTAATCGCACCTGTCAGGTTAGCTAAGAAATCCACAACATCCGGGTTTCGCCCTACGTAACCCTGAAGCCATTCGTCAACAACCCCATACCAGGCTATCACGAAAAGTACCCACCAAACGGCGGCTCTGCGCCATCTTACCTTTTTGTACGGACTGATTGCAAACCACAGCAGAAAAACCAAAACAAGATAAGCAATATAATGAAGAATTTTATCGGATATATGCGCACGGATAACCCAGATAGGCACTTTGGGGATGTGTGTGGCGATAAAAATCGCGGGCCAATAAAGCAATAATGGAATTATGGTTAGCTTTTGTCGGCCAGATAAAGTCATTGAAATTTTCCAAATACGTTACTTAATGCCTTGCATCGTTGGAGGAGCTGTAGCGATTTGTAATCGGCAGTCTCCTGTCTCTGCCGAAGGCCTTTGGCGTAATTTTTACCCCCGGCGGAGATTGCCTTCTTTTATATTCGTTACGGTCAACCATACGAATGACGTTATGAACCACGTTCTGCGGCAGAGCTGATTCGACGAGTTGCTGTGCGGATTTGTCCTCTTCCACATAGCCTTTGAGAATTTTATCGAGCAAATCATAATCCGGCAGAAAATCGCTGTCCTTCTGGTCCGGCTTAAGCTCGGCACTGGGCGGCCTGCTTATTACATCCGCAGGTATAATTTCTCGGCTGTTTATTTTGTTTAGGTGCTCAGCTAATTTATAAACGACGGTTTTAGGTACGTCTTTTATCACAGCAAAGCCGCCAGCCGTATCGCCGTAAAGAGTGGTATAGCCGACAGCGGTCTCGCTTTTGTTACCGGTCGTCAATACTAAAGAGCCGGTACTGTTGCTCAGTGACATCAGGATACTGCCGCGAATTCTGGCCTGCAGATTTTCGTAGGCAATACCTTTGCTGTCCCAGCCTGGGACCTGTTTTAATGCCCGGTCGAACTGTCCAAGTACCGGCTCAATCGGAACGGTTAAAAATTCGATGCCCAAATTCTTTGCCAGTTTCTCGGCATCGCTTATCGTCTCCGGGCTGTTGAACTTTGAGGGCATTGTGATTCCGACAACATTCTCAGGGCCTAAAGCAGCGACGGCAATAGCGGCGACAACGGAAGAATCTATACCCCCGCTAAGGCCGAGCAGGGTTTTCCTGAAGCCGTTTTTTCGGGCATAATCTCTTGTTCCGAGCACGAGGGCCTGATAGACTTCATCAACCGACCCAGCCGGCTGGTCGGCTGTGGGTTGTGCCGGCTTGACCTGCACAACTCTGTCGCCGGCGGGGATAATCTCGGCAATTAACAAATCCTCATCAAAAGCCTTAGCTTGACATACAAGCCTTCCTGTCGAATCGGCGAACATACTTCGGCCATCAAAAACTATCTCATCCTGGCCGCCAACAAGGTTGCAATATGAGACGACGCAATTAAATTTTTCCGCACACCTGCTGACTGCCTCTTCTCTTTTCCGAATTTTGCCCATATAAAAGGGAGAAGCGGATATATTTAGAACCATTTGGATTTGCCCGGCGTTCCTGAGAAAATTGTCCAGCCATTCGATATTCCAGATGTCGGCGCAAATAGTAATGGCAATGCGGATACCGCCCACGTTGATTACTACCGGCTCATTGCCGGGGTGGAAATACCTTCGCTCATCGAATACGCCGTAATTAGGCAGCAGGCCCTTTCGATAAATTTCGCTTATCCGCCCAGCTTGCAATACAGCAGCGGAATTATAATTACTACCCTGACAGCTTTCGGCAAAGCCGACGATTATGGTTTTATCCGGGCAGTCGGCGGCGAGTTTCTCTACAGCTATGCGATTGTCCTCTAAAAAGTGCTTCTTCAGCAGCAAATCTTCCGGCGGATAACCGCAGACAGCCAATTCCGGAAAGACCAACAAATCCACATCCGACCGAAGCGCTTCAGTGTAGATACCGCGCATCCTTTCGGCGTTACCAGCCAAATCGCCCACAAGGGCGTTAAATTGTCCCAGAGCTATTCGCATTTTTAATTGATTATTAAGACTACCTATGAACTAAAACGGAGAAGGCGGGATTCGAACCCGCGGTACAGACAAGCCGTACACAGCCTTTCCAAGGCTGCTCCTTAAGCCACTCGGACACCTCTCCAAATCAACCTCGGTAATATAGCATCGACACAGCGTTTCTGCAACCAATTTAGCGTTATGAACTATCTGCCATAATCTCAGGACTAAAAATATATGGCGGACAGATTCGAGCAAAGATATAATAGATTAGCATCATACGAGGGATAAAAAGGCTGGGGCTTCGCATCGCTGAATTGAATGAGACAGTGAAAAACAGATAACTAAAAGTTTACTGTTTATTGAAAGGAGCTGCGAATGCGTGCATTAAAAATCTGTTTATGGATAGCCGGTGTTCTATGCCTGCTATCGGTAGTCGGTTTGTTTCTGCCTTTCTCGGCATGTGAATCCATTGCCAAAGTCTTCGGGGTTGAATCGTTTCCGGATTCGCCGCTGGTTATGTACGGGGTTCGTCTGATGTCCGCCACGTATGCTGCTGTGGGAGTTTTTTTTATCATTCTGGCCCTGCGCCCTATGGACTACGGAGTGCTCGTACCGTTCTCTGGCTTAGCTGCGGTGTTTGTAGGTGTGGTCTGCGGGATAACAGGGCTGGTAGTGGGAATGCCCGTTCTGTGGTTCCTGGGTGATTCTGTACCCTGTGTGGTGCTGGGCGTTCTGGTCTTTGTGTTCTGGCGGCAGGCGAAGACAAATAACTAAAAGTTGCACACTTTATTGTTGTTTTTGTTTTCTATTCGCCGTTTCGCAAAGAACTCCTGCAACTGCTCTCGGCATTGATCTTCCATAATGCCGCTGGTAACTTCAAGGCGGTGGTTGAGTCGCTCGTCCTGAACAATATTGTACAGACTTTTGCATGCGCCCGCTTTGGGGTCGTCACAGCCATAGACTAATCTGTCCATTCTGCTAAGCACGAGCGCCCCTGCGCACATAGGGCACGGCTCTAACGTAACATACATCGTACAGCCGTTTAGTCGCCAGCTTTGCAAAGCTGCCGCCGCCTGCGTCAGGGCGATAATTTCAGCGTGAGCGGTCGGGTCGGCAAGTTGTTCTTTTTGATTGTACGCTTTGGCGATTATCCTGTTTTCGAAAACAATAACCGCCCCGATAGGTACATCGCCGTTGTCCTCAGCAACCCTGGCCGCCTCGATTGCCGCCCTCATAAACCGCTCATCTTCTTTAATGTCATTCATTGCTCAAAAGCAAAATTCTTACTACAGACTCGTTTAGCATTCACCATTCGTAGCGCAAAGCTTTGGACGTTTTTAGTTTATCCTCTTGTGTGCTATATTCTCTTTTCCTCTGTGTCATCTTTTTTGTTCTACTGCTCAAATGCTCTATTTTACGCTTTTCTTCTTTCCAGACCGTTAATCAGGCCAGAGATCATTTTGGAAATGACTTCAAGCTGATTAAACAGGTCCGAAAGTTTAACATCAGAAATCAACTGCTTTCGCCTCGCAATTTCCAACAAAGGGACACATTCCTGTGTACTACCCCGAGCTATGATAAAGAAATTTCGTCTATCCTTTTTTGTAAATCTGCCATTGCCTTCTGCGAGATTGGTTGCTATCGATAGCGATGCTCTATTGAGCTGATCTGTAAGAAAGTAATATCCTTTAGGGAATTCATCGGTAAGATTTATGACTTTCTCGGCCAAATCCACAGATTTTTGATAGACTTCGAGATTTTCAAACATAAAGGACATTCTGAAATCCTTTTTTGAACAGTTGAGCAGTAGAACAGTTGACCGCAGTTTCGCATCTTCACCTGTTCCACTGTTCAAATGCTCACCTGCTCTATTTTGAGCGGCTTTGCCGCTCAAAATACCCCCAAGGGGAATCGAACCCCTGTCACATGGATGAGAACCATGTATCCTAGGCCGCTAGACGATGGGGGCATTTTTAGTTTTGAGTTCTTAGTTTTGAGTTAAGGGGAAATCAGCTACGAACTATGAACTCATAACTATGAACTATTTATTAGCGGCGGTTGGATTCGAACCAACGACCCTGGGCTTATGAATCCCATGCTCTAACCAACTGAGCTACGCCGCCGAAATACTTGCTTTGCATCACAATTAGCCCACAATTTACATGAAGCCAGCCGATATTGCAAGTAAATTCAGGCATCTGTACGCTAAAGAGAGCTTGTAGAAAAAAATGGCGGCGGTATTCCTATGCGAACGAACTGATTTTCTTTTTGCAGACTTCTTTCGTCAGTTTTTGAAGTTTCTGTACCCGCTCTGCGAGATAATTAAGCTCGGCTTTTTTGATTTTGTACGAGGCCTTGTACCGGGCATCAATATAAGCTTTTTTCAGTAACTTAAATGTCCGTTTCTGCTCAGCGGTCGCTCGCGGAAAAACGGTTAAAAAACCAGGATAGCAGGCGGCGGCCAGCCGACCAAGTTTGGAAATATCGTGCAGTTTCGGCCGGTAGCCCGTGAAGACCAGCAGAGTCGCAGCATAAAAACGTTCTGTGGCCTGGTGCAATTCGAAGGTGGCTAATTTATAGTGACGTTTCTCGAAGTTGCTTTTGAACGAATCGTAGAATTCTTTTGCACTTTTGAACCATTGTTTGAAATCTTCTTCCGCTATTTTCTTGCGCTCAAGAGGGTCGAGAGGCCGACGACGAGCAAGCTTAAATATTTTCGAGTCGTACAGCAAAATACCTTCTTTTTTGATGTCCGAAAAGAAGTATTGTCCTTCAGATAAGCGTACGTTGATCTGCTTGAGATGGTGATAGATAATGTGGACATCTGTTTTTATTTGGCTGGCGGCATAGATACAGTCATCGACTTTTTCCTGCAGGCCGGTATTATTAGCGTATTTCTTGTACCTGGTGATGACAAGGATATCAAAATCAGATTTGTATTCGTAGGTGATGCGATCCTCGACGTGAATGTCTTCGACCCAGTCGCCGCGGGCGTAGCTGCCAAAAAGGACTATCATCTGCACATCAGGAAATTCTT
>CAJVYN010000163.1 GCA_913009355.1 uncultured bacterium
ACGGCATACGAGATAAAGGAATGTGACTGGAGTTCAGACGTGTGCTCTTCCGATCTTTTATTTCTTTGCTGCTGCTGAGACGATAGTGCAAGATAGAAATCGATTTGGCACTTACTCAAAGTGGTGGCGTACAGGTCTGCAAATAGTTTTCTCCACAGACCGCTCGTCCCATATTTAGCGTCCCAGTCATCTCCTTGATAATCCTCTATTTCGTCTTTTAATGCCTGTTGGTCCCTTGCAATTGCCTGCAGGCGGCTACTGGCTTTTTTGGCAAGTTCGTAAAGATTATCTTTGTTGTCAGTGCTCAAAAATCGATCGCTGAATTCAAACCCCAGACGAAACGGACGGCTTTGCTGCATAAATGTATCTACGGTCAGCTTTACTGTTTCGGACAGACTGTTAATATCCTCAGCAGTGGGGATTGCATTGGCTGAACCTGCCGGGAGTGATAAACAGGAAACCCCGATGCACAGAGCAATTGCGACTTTAAGGGTGTCTTTGATTGATGTTCCCACTTTGGTTTTACAACTCAAAACTCGTAGTTTAGCACTCAAAACTCAACCATTTGGAATGTGATATCTGTCAGGCCCGCCCCGAAGAATATATTATATATTTTTGCCAGATGTTCCCATTTCACTTCGGGGCCGCAGATGATTTCTATCGGGTCGGTAGCGAATCTTTTTTGCCTGCGCAGGGACTTTTCTATTTTTCCCATCAGCACGGCCAAATCTGTCTCGATTTCTTTGTTTTCTATTTGGACCGTGTAGAGCTGGCCCACCTGGACCCGGCAGCCGGTCTGTGTCGCTTCAATGTATATTATCAGAGGCTCGGGTTTTCCTAACTGCTGTCCCTGCGCCTGTGCTGTGGGCAGTTGGAACGGCAGGAAATTTTCTTCCGGCCTCCACTTCGCTGCTACGAAAAAAAATATCAGCAGCAGAAATATCACATCTATCATTGGCGCCATGCGCAAACTAAAGGTGCGCCTTTGGCCGACGTAAACTCTCTTTAAAACCTCTCTTTGCATAGTTTTGTATTACGTAACTCGTGCTACGTGACTATAACGACGGGTCACGAGCGACTAACGACGTATTCAGCGCCTCTGTGGAGGGCCTTGGTATTGACCGGCAGTGTTCGATGATGCCGTTTGGCGAGAATATCGACTAAACTATCTGCCGCTGCATCAGAGCCGAACAGCCCTCGCTTCTGCAAATATGCACCCAGGGCCACCATATTAGCCGCTTTTAGATTGCCTAATTCAAGGGCAATATCGTCGGCTGGCACTGCCAATATTTCGATTGTATCGGGCAGTTGCGGCTCGCCGTCAATCAAAGAGCTGTTGAAAATCAGCAGTCCGCCGGCTTTGAGACGGCTGGCGAATTTGCTCAGCGAGGCCTTGTTCATTATAATCAGCGAATCAGGCCTGCTGACCAGCGGTGAGGCGATTTTGTTTTTTGCGATAATAACCATACAGTTGGCTGTACCGCCCCTGACCTCGGCGCCGTAGCTGGGCATATAAGTTACCTCAAGGCCTCGCTTCATTGCCGTATGGGCCAGCAGTTTGCCGGCCAACATAACACCCTGGCCGCCAAAGCCGGCGATAACAACCTCTTCATAAAATTCGTTTCTCGTATCTTGCATTTCGTATTTCGTGACCCAGCTCACTATTCACCGGCCACATCCTTCAATCGGCCTAATGGGAAAACCTTTGTCATTTCTTTTTCAATCCATTCCATCGCCTTAACAGGAGTCATTCGCCAATAGGTTGGGCAGGGCGAGAGTACTTCTACGAGGGCCAGGCCTTCGGCGCCTTCGATTTGCAGTTCAAAGGCGTGCTTGATAGCTTTTTTGGTTTTGCTGATTTGAGCCGGGTTGTGCAGGGAGCAGCGCTCGAGATAAATTGCGCCCGGCAGCGCCGCCAGTAATTCTGATATTTGCAGCGGGTAGCCCTCGCCGGTGCGGTTACGGCCCTTCGGTGTGGTTGCCGTCACTTGTCCCAGAACAGTTGTCGGCGCCATCTGGCCACCTGTCATTCCAAAGACGGCGTTGTTGATGAAGATAACTGTTATTTGCTCACCTCTATGCGCAGCGTGGATAATCTCTGCTGTTCCAATAGCCGCCAGGTCGCCGTCGCCCTGATAGGAGAAGATTATTTTGTCCGGATTGGTTCTTTTCATACCCGTGGCCACAGCCGGCGGCCTGCCGTGCGGGACCTCTATCATATCCACATCGAGGTAATCATACGCCAACACAGCGCATCCCACCGGTGCTATCCCGATAGTTCGGCTGCGTATGCCCAGCTCGTCGATTATCTCAGCTACCAGCCGATGAGCAATACCGTGCCCGCAGCCCGGACAATAATGTGTGGGGCAATCTTTAAGTGTAGGCGTTCGCTTAAATACCGTTTTCATTCTTCTTACCTTTTTGCGGGCAGCGTCAATTGTTTTATTCTTTCCAGAATTTCGTCAACGGTTGGCACACCGCCGCCCGGTCGTCCGTAAAGCAATACCGCTGCTTTGCCGGCTACAGCCAGTTTTACATCTTCGACCATTTGGCCGTTGCTCATTTCCACGGTCAGGAAAATCCGCATTTGGTCAGCGGCTCTGCTGATTTGCTCTGTTGGAAAGGGCCACAGAGTAATGGGGCGTATCCACCCGGCCTTTATCCCGGCTTGCCTTGCTTTGTTCACCGCAGGACGGACAATTCTTGCTGCAATACCATACGCAACCACTACTATTTCGGCATCGTCAACTTCGTATTGTTCGCAGAGGACTTCATTTTTTTGGATGTTCTCATATTTGGCCTGCAGCTTATAATTGTGATTTTCCAGTGCTGTCTCACCCAGCCATAGAGACCTTACGATATTTTGTTCTCTGCCCGTCGCTCCGGTTAATGCCCAATCTTTGGCCGGCAGTTTACGCCGCTTCTTTTTGTCCAGCACTATCGGCTCCATCATCTGGCCGAGGATGCCGTCAGCCAGTACAATAACAGTCATTCGATACTGGTCTGCGAGGTCAAATGCCAGCGGCATACAATCAGCCATTTCCTGTACGCTGGCCGGTGCCAGTGTGATGGTTCGATAATCACCGTGTCCGCCGCCGCGTGTGGCCTGGAAGTAGTCGGCCTGTGACGGTGCGATATTGCCCAGGCCGGGCCCGCCGCGCATTACATTAACGACTACCGCCGGCAGTTCAGCACCGGCCAGGTAGCTTAGTCCCTCCTGCATCAGGCTGATTCCGGGACTGGACGAGCTTGTCATCGCTCTTTTGCCTGTGGCCGAGGCGCCGAATACCATATTTATCGCTGCAAGTTCGCTTTCGCTTTGCACAAAGACTCTGCCCTCTTCGGGCATTCGTCTGGACATATAAGCGGGAATTTCGTTTTGCGGCGTAATCGGATAGCCGAAGTACGCATCAAGACCGGCAATAATAGCCGCTTCTGCAAGGGCTTCATTGCCGCACATTAGAATTCTTTTGGCTGTTGTTTCCAATCCAATACCTCATTCATTTTTTTAGAGGCTCTAAGACTTTTGCAAAATTAAGGTTAGTCATACTTTGAAAAGGAAGAATCCGTTTTTGTTTTTTTCCTGACTAAACTCGGCTTATCTTTCCTACCCGGCTCGATAGCTACTATATTATTGCTGTTGCGACTGACTTCTATCACGGCATCGGGACAGATAACGGCACACATAGCACAGCCTGTACAACTGTCGTTTTTGCGCAAGGCTGAATCCGTACCTGCTTGTGCGGGGTAGTAGCCTGTTTTATTGGAGCGATCGGAGATGGCGATACAATTCTTCGGGCATACTGCCACACATAAACCGCATCCTTTGCACCGCTCGGTATCAATAGTTATTTTGCCAGCCATAAGTTCGTATTTCGTATGACGCACGACAAGATTAAACTGCCGAATTCTAACAGGGATTTTTTAGTTTGTAAAGTAAAAAGGCGATTAACGATGGTGGAAGGGCACATAATGTGTTGTGTGATACACGAATTGCGCAATGTCTAACGTTATATACGCTCAGGAGGCTGGTTTTTTGAGTTCTTCAATTTTTGGCAGGTCTTTGAGCGAATTTAGGCCGAAAACTTCCAAAAACTTTTTTGTTGTTCCGTACAGCATCGGCCTGCCTAAAACTTCAGCTCTGCCTACGATTTTAACCATCCCTTTGTACATCAAACTGCGGATGACCTCTCCGGCTGCGACTCCCCTGATGGCCTCAATATCGACTCGTATAACCGGCTGTTTGTACGCAATTATCGCCAGTGTTTCTAAAGCCGCAGGGCTTAGTTTACTGTCGCTGCGTGCCCGAAGCAGTTTTTTCAGCCAGTGATTATAGCCGCCGAGGGTCAGCATCTGGTAGCCGCCGGCGATTTGTTCTATTCTAAAGGCGTTGTTGTGTTCCTGGTATTTATCGTTGAGGTTTTTAATATGCCGGCGGATTTGCTTTGTGCCCGTCTCAATAATATTAGCCAATCGGGCTTCCGTCAGGGGCTCGTCGCTGGCAAACAGAACCGCTTCTATGACCGATTCAACCGTCGGCTCAGCATCCGGGTTTACCTGCGATAAATCAGTTTGCTCTTCAATATCCGTCTGGGTTTCTGTTTGCTCTTCGTGTTCTTCTGTCATAGTTCTTTCCACTTAAACGGGTCTGCATCTTTTTTGCTTATTTTGATTGTTACTTCTTTTATTTGCTTTTGCAACTGTTTAGCCAGTTTTTTTAATATGAACCGTTCCGAAACGGTATGGCTCAAACAGATGCAGGTCAGTCCTGCTTCCTGTGCGGCTATCGCCTGGTGGTGTTTCAATTCACCGGTAAGATACAGTTGAGCTTTTGCGGCGATAACCGAATTGATGATTTTGCCGCACGAGCCTGCGCAAACCGCCGCTGTTTTAACCAATCGCTTTTCTCTTCCGACAATGCCCACAGCTTGTGCTCCTGTGTATTTTTTTATTCTTTCAACGATTTTGCCTATTTGCATTGGCGCAGCTAATTTACCGATTCTGCCCAGGCCGAATTTGGTCTGCGTATCGTAGAGTTTGAAACAATCGAAGGCCGGCGTCTCGTAAGGATGTGCCTTTTTCATTGCCTCTATTACGTTGCCCAGTTTCGCAGCCGGCACGATTGTCTCAAATCTTATCTCCGGCACTTTTTCTAATTTCCCCTTCTTTCCGATAGCCGGCTTCGCACCTTTCAAAGGCAGGAAACTGCCCTGCCCTTCAGCTTGAAAACCGCAGTTACTGTAGTTTCCTATTGCCCCTGCGCCAGCGGCAAAAACCGCATTTGACACTTTAGCTGCTGATTCGATGGGAATAAAGACAACGAGTTTATAATTGTCACCCGCAGGATTATCAACGTAATCGCCGATTGGCTCTGCCTTGCTGATACCGATAATTTCCGCAAGCCCGTCGTTTACTCCGCCTATAGCCGAGTCCAGAGCCGTATGTATCGAGAAAACCGCTATGCCGGAACGAATCAGCTCGTAAACGACAGCGGCTTTTCCCTCAGCGGTGATTTTCTTTAAGCCGTTCCAGATTACTGGATGGTAACTTATAATCAGGTCTGTCTTTAATCTTTTTGCCTCAGTAAGGACATTGTCGGTAATATCGATAGTCAGC
>CAJVYN010000164.1 GCA_913009355.1 uncultured bacterium
ACTTGCAGATTTTCTGTTTAACGACCCTAACGCTATGATTCGGATTGATATGAGTGAGTTTATGGAGGCACATTCCGTCGCCAGACTCATCGGCTCGCCACCCGGCTACATCGGTTACGAGGAAGGTGGACGGCTGACAGAGGCTGCTCGACGCAAGCCGTATTCGGTGATTCTGCTCGATGAGATTGAAAAGGCACACCCGGACGTTTTCAATGTGCTGCTGCAGGTTTTCGATGAGGGAAGATTGACCGATGGGCAGGGTCGAACGGTGGATTTTAAGAATACCGTCATCATTATGACCAGCAATATCGCAAGCCAGCAGATTCAGGAACTGTCGCTAACGCAGGATTCCGCTGCCGACTGGGAGATAGAGGCCCACGTTAAAGATGCGCTCAAACAATACTTCAAGCCGGAATTCTTAAATCGCATCGATGAAATAATCGTTTTCCGTATGCTCACAAAAGACGACTTGAAAAAAATAGTCGATATACAACTCAATTACTTAGCTGAGCGGCTGAAGGGACGTCAAATAAATCTCGAATTCACTGATAATGCCCGCAGACAGATTTCCGAGGAGGGATACGACCCCGTCTTCGGTGCAAGGCCCTTGAAGCGAACGATTCAGCAGAGGCTGGAGAATCCACTTGCCGCTGAACTTTTGGCTGGCAAATTCGCCGAGGGTGACACGATAAAAATTGATGCCAATGCCCACAGTTTTACGTTCAAGAAAATATAACGCCTATCCTTTCGAAATATTTATCTTTGTGCGAGCATTTTCGCCGCCGTTTCGGCGACGGGTAAATAACCCCACAATAACCCCCAGGATAAACCTGGGGGCTAAATATAAAATACTTTTCGCCGCCGTTCCGACTGTCAATAACAACCAAGTGGTGCGGTGAGTGTGATGCGGCAGCCACAGCCGGGGGCAGATTCGATAGTCAGCTTGCCGGAGAGTTGCCTTAGACGTTCCTGGATGCTGAAAAGACCAAAGCAATCTTTGCCGATGAGCGCCGGATGGCTTTGGGCGGTATCGAACCCAACCCCATCATCGGCGACCACAATTTTGATTGTGCCGCCGAGTCTTTCAATCGAGACCTCGACCTTCTCGGCGCGGGCGTGCTTGGCAACGTTGACCAGCAGTTCCTGCACCGCATAGTACAAAAGTGCACTAATATCATCATTTAACGGTTTGGGCTGCTGGTCATTTTCAAAACAGTACGCTATGCCGTGCCGTTTGGCGGTTTGCTCCAGAAGCCAGTCCACCGCAGCGGCCAAACCCAAATTGTGAAGGATAGGAGGACTTAGTTCAAATGCCAATGACCGTACGTCCTGAATCGTCTTGTCCATTAACGCTGTAATTTCATCCATGGTACCGGCCAGTTCCGGTGAAAATGACTGTTCTCGCAGCATACCTATTTTTAGTTTGGACGCAGCCAGTATCTGTCCAATATTTTCGTGCAGTTCCATCGATATCCGCCGCTGCTGTCGCTGCTGGGCCAACGACAATTCAGAAACCAAAGACAGTAACTGCTCCTGACTGACTTGTAGTTCGCTCAATCGTTTTGGTCTGGTATCGACTTTAGTCATTGCCCCAACTTCTGCAGAGTCCCCATTTCTGAAATAAGCGGTTGCTTCCAAATATCATTATCGAGTATAAAAAGCTCGACTTAAATGGTTTTCAATCTAAAAAATTGCTAAATATAACGACAAAACCCCCAGGATAAACCTGGGGGCTAAACAACCCCGCCCGGAGGACGGAACAATAAAACCATTAAACAAAACCCCGCCCACAGGTGACGGGGCTAAACAAAAAACGAAAACCCCCGTCGCAAGCAACGGGGGTAAACAAAACGACAGCCCGGAGTTTACCTGGGCGTTGTCAGGGGTTTTTCTAACAAAAAATGCGGATTTTACTGCTGTAAATACAGGGTTATCCTGTGTGTGGCCCTGTGCTGTATGGTCGATTAAATACTGTGGACAACAGATTGTTACAAATTGGTTATGGATGTAATACAGAAAAATACTGTTGAACAGTACAGTTCCGACCGGCGCTATGCGGTTTTGCAGGAACTTGGTGATTGTTACAACTCCGTCGGCAACTGCATCCAGGCGCAACGCTGTTACGGAAAAGCGGCGGTGCTGGGACCTGATGAGCCGGAACCTTATCTCGGACTTGGGGCGGTGGCACTGCAAAAACAACAGCTCGAAGAGGCCCAGATAGCATTCAGAGTTGCACATAGGCTTGATAACGATTGTGCAGGGGCCTATTGCGGGCTGGCAAGGGTATATCAACAAAGGAAGGATTTTGCCAGGGCCTTTGAGATGTATTTGAAATGTCTTGAACTGGACAGGGATAATCTGGGCGCACTGTTGGGATTGTTCCAGACTTGCTGTCGTACAGGATCGTTCTCAGAATTCAGGCACTGTCTGGAAGCTTACCTGAAGCTGCATCAGACTGATACGGCGATTATGCTCTGTCTTGCGGTTTTGGATATAAACGACGGCCAATTCAACGAGGCGAAAAAAGTCTTGTCAGATATTTTGATTCTAAATCCGACTCACTGCGAAGCGGCCAATCTGCTCGAAGAAGTGGAATATGAACTTGCACAGGCCGAATTGACATAATAAACTTTTTTGTGGTGTGCAGTGACGGGTGGTGTGCAGTGGCAGAGGGTGTGCAATTTTTAGCCGGCAATTGCTTTCCAGCCCTTGTTAAGCTCTTCGGCCAGGGTGATTACTTCACGAATTATTTGACAGTCGCGCTTCGTATTGGCCTCGCATAGGCGAGTATTCATAAAAGAATAGAGATTGCGAAGATTGACGGCTATTTCACCGCCGGCATCGGTATCCAAAACAGCGTTAAGCTCGTTGATTATGTTCTGGGCCCTGGTTATGTATTGGCCCTTTGCCTCGTAGTTGCCAGCATCCAGCTCCCTGATAGCCAGTTTCATAAACTTGATTGCACCGTCGTAAAGCAGAACAATAAGCCGGCCTTTGCTCTGTGTGGTAACTGACGTCTCCTGATATGCTGAGACTGCGTCCATAATATATGTTGCTCCGTTTTGTTTTTATTTATGGGGAGATGACTGTTGCTTGTGCTACAGTCATCTCCCCTGCTATTCAATATTTAGATTCTGCCGCCATTATCTGAGCAGAGTCAACGCCATCTGAGGCATTGAGTTGGCCTGTGCCAACATAGCTATACCGGCTTGTGCCAATACCTGTGTCCTGGTCATCTGAGCCATTTCTGTAGCCACATCGACATCGGAAATACGTGATTCGGCAGTTAAGAGGTTCTCGCCCTGAATGTTAAGCACCTCTACGGTACTTTCCAGACGGTTCATCTTGTAGCCGAAGCTGGCACGAGCGGTATCCTTTGTGCTGATAGCGCTGTCCAGAGTTGCCAGGGCCGCCTTGGCGCTGGCTGCAGTGGCAATCGTTAGTGCGTCGATGCTCAGGCCGCTCTTGGTCATATCGGTAGTAGAGACGTCTATCTTGTCGGTTAAACTACCAAAGTGAATTGATATGCTGCCGGTAGCACTGTCGAGCATCTTGATGCCGTTGAACTTGGTTGCTCCTGCGATACGCTCGATTTCATTGGCCATTTCGCCAAACTCGCTGTCCATAATGGTTCGCTGTGCGGCAGAGTACGAACCCGTGGCAGCTTGCTCAGCTAACTGTTTCATTCGTATCAGAGCATTGTCGATAGTTGCCATAGCACCTTCCATTGTCTGTAACATGCTGATACCATCCTGGGCGTTACGAGCACCCTGCTGGAGCACAGCAATGTCGGCACGCATCAGCTCGCGAACCGCCAAGCCGGCTGCATCGTCCTTGGCGCTGTTGATGCGCAGGCCGGACGATAGCCTTTCAACCGACGTGGCCAGGGCATCATAACTCTGCCCCAGGTGCCGAGCAGCGTTTGCTGCCATAATGTTGTTCTTAATTGCTAACATCTTTTTGACTCCTTAAAAAATACCAAACATTTTTTGGCCCTGTCGAGCCCCCTTATACTTACTTAAAACATTAAACGTGCAACGAGCACGCCGTGTAAAATACGCTTCTAATGGCCATTATCGTGATAAATAGTAAGGACTTAAGAAATTTCTTCATTGGGAATGACTACAAAATAGCTGGACCTGTAATATCATTGTTGTAGATACTGATACCGCAGATAAGCCGTTAAAAATGACGGAAAAATCGGGTAAATTCTACGAAATTAAAAGCTGAAGGCGGATATCGTCGCCGTTTTCGTGCTACGTAGCGCAGAGCAGTACCGGCATACTACATACCGAACATCTTTTCTTTGAGGTCGAGGTAGTAGAGATAATCTTCGCACTTAACGTTCGGCGGACAGCGATGGTCACAAAACGGTATGTAGCCGCCCCGCTCGACCAACGGCACAAGTGAGTCCATATATTTCTTTATTGCTTCCGGGCCTTCGCCAAGGGCCATCTTGTCAAAGCCGCCCATTATACGCAGCTCCCTGCCGTATTCGTTCAGCAGCTCAGCAGGGTGCGTGCAGCTATTAACCTCGTAGGGAAACAAACAATTGATGCCGCCTTCCAGCAGCAACGGCAGAATCGGCCTTACGTCGCCGTCGCAGTCGGTGTACCAGAGATCGATACCGGCGGTGTGTAGTTTTTTGCTGATACGCTTATAGCGCGGTACGACAACATTTCTGAAAAAATCAACAGAAACAATCGGGCCGGACTTGAAACAAATATCCTCCCACGCGGAAGCAAAGTCAAAGTCAATTTGACCCAGAACCTGGTCGAGAAAGTCTTCGACAAGCACACAGCAGGTCTCGACCATATCTTCAACCATATCCGGATAATCGTAAGTAGCGTAAGCCAGGCCTTCAAATGTCAGCATATCCCTGATTTTGCCTATCATTGAGCCACAATGAACCCCGAGCGGGTAATCACGGCTCGGCGGATGCTGCTTTTTAAGGGCATCAATATCGACCTTGCGGGAAGAATCGTCCCTGCGAAAACGCTCCGCCTTGCATTTTTTCCAGTCGTCAGGGGTCCTTATTGAGGGTTTTATATAATGAGGGATTGTGTCATGGCTGTCTTTGGGAACTTCTGCCAACAAACCTTCGGGATTGATAATGATTTTTTTAGTTTCGCTTTCCTCGATAACCTTCTCTTCAAAAGGCGGGTTCATCCACACCAGCCCTTCGATATATTTAATTACATCAAAGTTAAAGAAGATGTCAGCTCCTTCGTTACTGCTGATATTGTTTTCAACGAATATCGGCCATTCCCTGAAGTTCTCATCCCAATAGCCGAATTCCATATTGAAACAGCGGTCGATGGGCAGGTAATGCATCTGATTATTAAAACGCCAGCGGTCGGTCATCGCAGCTTTCCATTTTTTCCGGCACGGCCTTATATCCATTGCTTCTCCTATCGGTTTACAACATCCCAAGCCGGTATCTACAATCAATCGAACTCAGCGACTATGGGCGTATGGTCGCTGGGCCGCTCTGCAAGTCGCGGTTTTTTATCTATGTAGCAGTCGATACTCTTTTTTGCCAGCGGCTCGGTAGCCATAATATGATCTAATCGCCAGCCCAGATTGTGACTGACAG
>CAJVYN010000165.1 GCA_913009355.1 uncultured bacterium
TGAGGGATATGTCGGATGGGAGTGTGTAGTGGGAATGTAGTTCTATGAATTCGTGTTCTTTGTTATTATTGTTTTTTTTGTTTTTTTTTTTCAAGCAGAAGACGGCATACGAGATAAAGGAATGTGACTGGAGTTCAGACGTGTGCTCTTCCGATCTACGAAAGAGAAAGAAGAAAAAACACAATCCGTTTACGGACTGGCTGGGTTATATTGCACTGCGGATTATTGTGGTTTTTCTTTATTTGTTCGATGTCGAAACCAACCTGAAGACCGCCTGCCTGCTCGGCCGACTGCTGTGGAAATACTACCACCGCGGCCGAAAGCGGGCTCTGGATAATCTTCGTGCAAGTTTCCCTGAAAAAAGCGAGCAATGGATTTGGCAGACAGGCAGACGCTGCTTCGAGCATATCGCAATGCTGGCGATTGATGTGCTGTTCACGCCACGATTAGTGAAAAGATATAACCGGCGCAATTACTCACAGTACAAAAATGTTGAAAGGGCCAAATGGCTGATGCAGGAAGGCAGAGGTCTGTTAATGGTTGCCGGCCATTACAGCAACTTTGAAATTATGGGCTATCTGTTAGGGCTGTTTGGCTTTAATATCTATACTATTGCCCGGCCTTTAGATAACAAATTTATTAACAAGTACTTATACGACGTTCGCCAGCGAGCAGGACAAACAATAATCGATAAAAAAGGCGCAGCCGGCCTTATGGGAAAGATGGCTTCGACGGGAGCGACGCTGTGCTTTATCGCTGACCAGGATGCCGGCAGGAAGGGGATATTCGTTGATTTCTTCGGACGAAAGGCCAGCACCTACAAAAGCATTGGATTACTTGCCATTACCTATAATATACCTATATGCGTGGGCTACAGCAGGAGAGTTGATAACCGTTTTTACTTTGAAATTGGGATAAATCGCATCATTTTGCCCGAAGAATGGGCTGCAAAAGACGACCCGCTTAAATGGGTTACCGCAGAATACACCAAAGCGATTGAAGAATTCGTGCGCCAGGACCCAAGCCAATACTGGTGGCTCCATAGGAGATGGAAGCATCAGCCGAAAGAAGAAAAACAAAAATCCCAATTAAAGACACAAGGCTAACTGCTCCGTAAAACTGTCCAGGAAATGGAGCTAATTCTTCAACATTCCCAATGGCTGTAAGTGCCACATGCAAAAGAGGTTAGATGGCTTCTGCGGCACTTCCTAAATGGCCTAAGCTATTGACAGCCGTGAACTTTTATCGTATAATGGCAATCCTTAGTGTTTATCCATGCAGAAAATACAGCACAAGGTCAATTTAGTTACCGGAAAGTAATCTAAAAAGGGTTTGGATGGAACTCAAGGATATTTGCCGGCTAAAAAAAGGAAGTGAGGAGGAAAATGGTGAAAAAAAAGGATTTATTGGTTTTAGTAGCTGTTGTGGTAACGATAGCGGTCGGGGCGTTGCCGGCATTGGCAGCAACTTATTATGTCAAAAACGGCGGAAACGATGCCGCCAGCGGATTAAGCGACGCTGCGGCTTGGGCAACTGTTTACAGGGTGAACTCGCAAACATTTTCTCCCGGAGATACAATTTGTTTTAAGGCCGGCGACACCTGGAGACTTCCGACAGAACAAGCAGGAGGCATGCAGCTAACTACTGATAGCGGAAGTGCTGGTGTTTATGTAACCTACACCTCTTATGGCGATGACCCCAATATGCCTTTATTTCTGGGTTCCCTCGAGAAAAACAGTACATCTGACTGGACAAATACGGGAGGCAATAAGTGGGCCACTGCTAACGGTTCCTTTATCCGTGATGTCGGAAATCTTATTTTCAACAATGAACAGTTCTGCGGAAGTAAGGAGTGGAATCTTGCTGACTTAAATGTGCAAGGCGAGTTTTGGTATGATAGCGTTAATCAAAAGTTAGTGCTTTACTCTACCAGCAACCCGGCAACATATTATTCAGATATAGAATGTGCGGTTAAGAAACATATAATCAATTTTGCCAACAGGAATTATGTGATAATAGAGAATTTATACCTGCGTTACACCGGGGCCCATGGGATATGGGGTGAGAGCGCATCTTATATCAAAATAAGGGATAATGACCTTTCCTATATAGGCGGCTCACAGCAAAGCGGTACGACCAGATATGGAAACGGAATAGAATTATGGAACAGTGTTAATAACATCTGGGTGGAACGCAACCGAATCTGGGAAGCTTATGATAATGCAATGACCAATCAGAGTGGCAGCTGGGCAGTATTCTCCCAATACAACCTGTATTTTCGATATAATATAATCTGGAACACCGGAGTACCCTACGTGTATTTCACCCAAAATGCAAGCACAACAGTTAATAATATTTACGTTGAAAACAATGTCATAGTTAATACCGGATACGGCTGGAGTTATCCCGAAAACAATAAGGCATGGGCATTGAAATTCTGGAGCAAGATGGGGATAGTGTCGAATTTCTACGTACGCAATAACATCATCTATGAATCAAGAGATTGGTGCTTGTCTATGGATAATCCACAGCCGGGCAAGATAATGTTTAATTACAACTGCTGGTATAAAGCTTCCAAAGGTATGATATATTACGGAGGAGCTAATTATACTATGGCTCAGTTCGCAAATTATCAATCAGCCACCGGACAGGACGCCAGTTCTATTGCGGCGAATCCTGTTTTTGTTGACCTGGCAGGCGGTAATTACAGATTGCAGGACAGCTCGCCCTGTATAGATACGGCCCTGAACACTGGCCAGACCGAAGACTTCGACTACAACCCAATCATCCCCGCCGGCTCGCCTGATATGGGTGCTTTTGAATGGACTTTAGCGTCAGATTTCGACCACAACGGAGCTGTAGATTTCCTCGATTACGCCCTCTTTGGCGGTGCCTGGCGAACAACCCCAGCCGATAGTGATTACGATGATGCCTATGACCTCGTTGACAACGACTCCATCGATTATGACGACCTTGGCAACTTCACAAACGACTGGCTCTGGTCGGCTGGGAACTAACGCAGATAGAAAGAGAGTACGAGTTTGTGAGTTAAACAGTGGTGCCGGACATATATAGTATTTGAAAAAAAGCTTGAGAAATTTTTGGTAAATAAGACCGAAGGTTGTTATATTACAAGCACTTAAAAAAATAAGCGCCTGTAGCTCAATTGGATAGAGCATCGGTCTACGGAACCGAAGGTTAGGGGTTCGAGCCCTCTCAGGCGTAGTTTTTCAATGCGAAAAACAAATCATCCTTTCAAACCAAGCCTACAGTTAACTCAGTTCTTTTGTTTGGTTTTTTTAATTCGGTTCACAATGACGGGTAAAACTGCAAAGGCCGCCAGCAGTAAAAATGCCAGCAACACCTGGCCGGTGAATATGTCCTGCATCGCCTTTATCCGGCAGAGCTGCCGGCCGGCATAAGCATAAACCAGAGAGCCGGGGAAAATGCCAAGTGAAGTTGTCCAGAGAAAAGTTCGTAACGGCACATTGGTCAGCCCGGCAAAAGTGTTAATTAGAAAGAACGGGAATATGGGAATAAAACGCAGTGTCAGCAGATAGTAGGCGCCATTACGGTCAACTTCTTCGTTGAATTTGGCAAGTTTGTCGCCATAGCTTTGCTGTATCCATTGCCCTGCGATATATCTGGCGAAAAGAAAGGCAAGCATTGCCCCGGTTGTGGCGGCGATGTTCACATAAATCACCGTAAAAAAAACCTTATACAAAAAACCGCCGGCAAGAGTTAAAATTGTCGCTCCCGGCAGAGAAAGACCGGTAACCACGATATAGATGACAATGTAGGCCAGTACCGAAAGCAGATAATTCTGATTCGAGTACTGTACTAACTTTTCGGCATTGCTCTGCAGACTTTCAAGATTTAACTTTCCACCAATGCTTGTAAATCGCAGGCCGATTATCAATGCAACCACAATTACGCCCAGGATTATCCGCTTAAGATTTTTCTTCATAACCGTTGTCACTCTCCGTCCCTGTTCTTTTTTGCAGCGATTTCAAATCCTCAAAAGTATCTACATCATACCACTGCGGCAACAAATGCACTTTTCGCCTGTGCTTTTTTAACGTATTGATAGTCTGCCAAAACACCCTGTCAGTGCTCCAGCAGATTCGGTCAAATGCTTCCGGCAAAAAGGATTCGCCCGAAAAACCTATCAGGTAATATCCCCCGTCAGCAGCCGGGCCTATTACTGCATCGTGGCTGTCAAGTGCCGTAAAACTGCTGTCAAGAAAATCCGCCGGCAGGTCAGGGCTGTCGGAACCGATTATAACAGCCCTGGAGAAACCATCGGCGAAAACACATTGAAAGGCATTTTTCATTTTTTGGCCAAGGTCGCCGTCGGCCTGGGCAGTGTACGAATACTCTTTGCCAAGCCAGCTCTGAAATCGTTGTTTGGTCTCTGCCGGCTCGAAAAATATTTTCAGGTTTACGTTCAGTTTCTCTAAAACAGCCAGGATATCAACGACGAAGTTTTCGTAAATCTCTGCTGCACGCTTTTGGCCGAGCTGTTTAGCTAATCTGGTTTTTACCCGGCCGGGAGCGGGATATTTTACGAACAAGATGACACAACTGTTATTGTCAGGGTTCATTTTAATTTATGCCATAGGTATTTTCGATTTTTATAAGTGAGCCGGTACAGCTCGACCCGGCACCGGCTGTACAGCAGAAGCAGTGTTCGCCGGTTATTATCTCGAGACCATCCGAAAGAACATATTCCAGTTGTTCAATCGTTACGCTGTTGCCTGCAGCATCGATAATAGGCAACCCAAGTGCCTGATTGAAATCACAATTGTACAGCATCCCTGTGTAATCAATGCTGACAAGATTGCGGCACATAATGTTTTCCGCTGCATTCGGATTAAAGTTTTCCGCCAAAATCCGCAGGTACTGTTTGAGTCGTCCGTTCGCTTCCAGGAATTGTCTGAATCGCCCTATAGGCGCATTTGTTATCGTAAAAAGCCCGTTGAACCGAACCCCATAGTTTTCATTAAGCTCTTTTTTGTAATCCGCCTGGAGTTGGTCCTGCAGACCAGGCAGAAAATCGGCCCCCGGATTATAAACCAGATTCAGTTCCAGCCGATCATCTACGCCATAGCCAAACTCATTGAGCATCTTCAACGCTGCTATGCTCTTCTTAAAAACGCCCCGCCCCCGCTGTCTGTCAACGTTCTCGCCGGTATAGCAAGGCAGCGAAGCTATCAA
Organism: uncultured bacterium; assembly: GCA_913009355.1. GTDB lineage: Bacteria > Planctomycetota > Phycisphaerae > Sedimentisphaerales > Anaerobacaceae > CAJVYK01. The sequence goes on from CAJVYN010000165.1 coordinate 5,218, forward strand.
AATCACCCTATGCCCGCTGTACCATTCAGCAATCCAGTCCATATCCGGCTCAAGAAGCACCGTAAGATTCGTACGGACCATAAGAGCCGATGCCGGCTCACAGGTATTATCGAGAAAAAACTTGAAATCAGGATTAAGTTCAGGACAGCCCCCTGTTATATCTACAGTAAGGTCTTGCCTCCTGCCCAGAAAATCAATTACCTTCGACATAACCAGCCGGCTCATCGCCTTTCGCCCCGCCGGTCCGGCCTGCACGTGACAATGCTCACAGCTCTGGTTGCACATATCGCCCAGATTGATCTGTATTGTCC
>CAJVYN010000166.1 GCA_913009355.1 uncultured bacterium
GTGACTGGAGTTCAGACGTGTGCTCTTCCGATCTTTTTACTTTAGGCATAGTACCTTAATATTACGGATATGGCGGAAGAGGGTTATTTCTTCTTTGGCTTTTCAGCTTCTTTTTTCTTTGGCTTAGCAATATTTAGGCAGTGCTTCTCAAGACCTGCGGCCTGGATTGCGGCTGTACCCGAAAGGGTAGGGATTATTTTTTTAAGCGCTTTGGCGGCATCCAGTAAGTCGACCTGGTCGGTTTGTTTGGTTGCTTTGGGTTTTCCTGTAAATGCGGTCATGGTATCAAATTAAAGGGTTAAAGAAAATGAGCGAGACAGCCCTTCAACTAGCCATCCCGCCCAAATATGAAATTTCAATACAACAAAGCGGGCACCAGCTTACAAGGTGGTAGTGCTGCTTTGTGAGGTGCCAGACACTTCGCCTGTGTCAGTGCGAATCTGACGAATACGACTGAAGACTTTAGTGCCTGTAACGAGTGCTCCGAACTTTGCAGCGTAAGTAACTGAGAAGTCAGCAGGGGAAGCCTGTGCCGGTGCAAAAACTTCAATTTGTCTGAATTTGCTGTTGGCATTCATGATGCCCTGAGACAACTGTTCGGTTGCTTCAACGATCAACGCGTGAGAAGCGGGTGTAGGTGTAGGCGTATAAGCGATGGTGGAAAGGGGCCCAACACTATTCATAACCAAAGCACCGGAAACAATTGCATCAACGCCAACCGGAAATACGGGATCAGCGATTGCAGCTTGTCCGGCATTTTCAAGATTGGAGTTAACACGGACATACAACTGTTGACCTGATGGATTACGCAGGTCACCGAAAATATCAGTGCGTGCATAAAGATCAACGATTGCGCACCAGGCAACTCTTTGAGCTTCGGTAAGTCCACGCCATCCCTGAGACAGGGAAGCAAGGCGCGCCTTAACTACCTGTTGGAATGATGTGTTGGGATTTAATGGGGTGACTTTGTTTTTAATGTAAGCTCCCCCGCGGTTGCGGCTGATTACCGTTCCGCCTACTTTGCCTCTCATTTCAGTAATAAGAGCACCAAATTTGACTTTAGCCAGATGTTTAGCCCATGGGCCGGATTCGAGAATGGTTGCAAGGCTGTTAGTCGCAGAATTGAATACAGCGATAAGGAAAAAGAGGATTGCTTTCATGATAGTAGTTTTTAGTTTATGATTATTGTTTGTGCAAAGTAAAGACTGTTTTTTATCATATCCTAATATATGAAAAATCACATCACCGGAATAACAGGGGTCAGCCATACCCTCTTGTCGAAGTTTTCGGGGGATTCGTCTAATAATTGCTCGTCAGGTCAGGAAACGTCAGGTTTTTGTGTCGTCAGGTCACACATTAAACGCCTTTTTTTTATCAGGGGTGCGGGTGGATTTTGATAGGCAACTTTTAAAGCGGGGGACAAACCGCAGGGAGAGGGACGGGCTTTGCTTGCGCGCTGAGAAAAACAACAAACACGGGGCAGAGGAAGCGCGTGAAAGGGCACTGGCAGACTTGCCAGGAGGGGGTAGCGCGCTGCCCCGCCAGCGGCATCCGGTTTAATCGCCCAGAGCGGAGCGGAGGGCAAATATAAAAAAGAGCCGCTTTTTGTTGTTTTTTCTCTGCGCAAGCAGATAAATAAGGAGCGGACAGCAGGGCGCAGTTGCGACCGGAGTGGACGCGACCATCCACTGGAAGTGCTGTGGGATATACCGAGGACACGAGGGATATACGAAGCGGGCTGGCAGCATGGAATCTATGAAGGCATTATGTGTGGATGGCATTTCTTTATGTAGCGTTGGTTTTTTGAGCGAGCGACCTTGCGTAGCATGGGAGCGGGGCTGGGACTTGTCTTTTCCTTTTTTTGTTTCTCTAGTATAGCGGGATTCTCGGTCAAGACCAGCTCCTGCCAATCTTCCTTATTTCTCTTTTTGTTCGTTCATCTTTCTTTCTTTTTCTTTTTTCGTTCCCCCAGCGCAGCGGGATTCTCGGTCAAGACCAGCTCCTGCCAATCTTCCTTATTTCTCTTTTTGTTCGCTCCTTTCTTTTCCTTTTTTTCTTTTAGTTTTCCCAGCGCAGCGGGATTCTCGGTCAAGTCCAGCACCTGCCAATCTTCTTTATTTCTCTTTTTGTTCGCTCCTTTCTTTTCCTTTTTTTCTTTTAGTTTTCCCAGCGCAGCGGGATTCTCGGTCAAGTCCAGCACCTGCCAATCTTCTTTATTTCTCTTTTTGTTCGCTCCCAGTTTTTGTTTTTTTTCTTTTAGTTTTCCCAGCGCAGCGGGTAGTTTAAGCCAGATGAGTGGCAACCGTTACTTGTTAATGGTACTCAGCAACACCCTATCCGAGTGGCAACCGTTACTTGTTAATGGTACTCGAATCATCCCAAGCGAGTGGCAACCGTCAAATGCGTAGCTTTTTATGGTACTCGCTCCAGATAGCTGAGTGGCAACCGTTACTTGTTAATGGTACTCAGCAGCACTACGTTTGAGTGGCAACCGTTACTTGTTAATGGTACTCAACAGTCGAGTGGCAACCGTTACTTGTTAATGGTACTCGAAAATCGAGTGGCAACCGTTACTTGTTAATGGTACTCGATGGTACGGAGGGCAGATAATGGGCTATTTTCACAAGTATTTAAAATAGGTCATCAATCTATCATCAATCTATGATTAGTCTTTAATCTATAATTAATCAATTTGCTATCAATTTAGTATTAATCAATCTCTATTAATCTACAGCTTATCAGGTACTATCTAGCATCTATATTACTATCTAGTTATAAATTGGTTCAATGGGTAAAACCCCGTACTAAGCACAATCTTTGAAGGGTTAACGCTTTGAAAACGATAAAAGACTAGGAAGGGCAACGAGAGACCGAAAGCACGAACCCATGAGAGCCAGCGAGAATACGAGCGCACGAAGGACAAGACGCACGGACATAAACAACAACGACACGGAAGCCGACAGCGGGCCAGAAAACAGAAACAGAGCAACGAAAGCGAACCATTATTTTTTGCATGATGTTTTTGCAAAAAAACAAGCATTATGCAAAAAAAAGAGAGCAGAGTGCAACACTGTTACAATCTGCCCGCTGTTGGCTTTGAGTGGGTGTTTTTTACTTGTGGCGTTCTTTTCGTCCGTTGATCGAGCGCTTCTTGTCGGGTACAATCCAGTTGATCAGGCGAATGATAAAAGTAAGGATTGACCACGTTTTTGTATTGGGAAATAATCGGGTGATTACCTCATATAAACCGAGGATGCCGCCTCCGATTTCTTTGTAATGTTCGAGAATGAATTGCCAGATTTCTTTCATGATAATTTGTTGTTAGTAAGAATCCAATTTTTATGTGAAAAAGAATCAATTAAAACTGATTCAGGTGTCTTAGAAAGAGCATCAAGACATAGTTCGATTGTTTTAATGAGTTCATTGGCTGATTGTTTTTCAATAGGTTTCATGGTGTGCTTTTTATGGTGTAAATATAGTGTTTTTATCGGATTAATATAGCCACGTAACCTCACCTGGCTTGCCTGGATCATTGTCTGCATGGATAAAGTCTGTGCCAATACCTATGCGCGTGAATCCTGCCAATATAAGACCTCTGAGTATTTTACAACGGCTTTTACTGCCTTGAACGGCAATGTCAGCAGCGAAGCCTTTACAATGACTGGAATTAACAGTGCCACCGATTTTGACATTATACTTTAATGTGCGATAACCGGAAGTAATAACAAAAGGAACCTGAGCGATTTCGCGGGCATCATCCAACATTTCAAGGAAGCTGTTGTGCATAAAAGAGTTGCCTGACCCGGGAAGTCTGGGCTGGTCGAATTCAGAGTAATTGAAGTGTTCGTAATCTCTTGTCATGATATAGGGGTTTGGTTAGTAAACAGCGTAAAATTGGTTTATGTTTAATGAAGCTGCCTGTAAGTCATCAAGTCCGCATTGCCCTGACCAGACAAGCAGTTCGTCTATTTGCCCGATCCATGGGCTGTATAGCCCACCTTTAATAAAGCCACCTATAGTGAAACGGTCGAGGGTAAGGTTGCCAAGATCACCTACAGTTACTGTGGTAATTACATCGTTGAAAACGTGATAGAATACGTTGTTTTTGAACATTGAGCCAACAATGTAATACTTGTTATTCACTATACTATTATCATTTAATTGGTGGTTAACCGAAAGATCGTCTCTTCTATTCGAACGATATTCGTTAGCAGCAATGAAGGCTTCCGTCATCTGAGGCGCAAAGGTTGAATTTCTTGATGCAGAAATAATAATGTTGGCTGGTGATGATACATTCAGATTAACCAAAGCGATAAATGAATAAGGATTGTCATTGCCTGAATAATTAGAGACAACGGAATTAGCAGGCATCCGGTTATTAATCCCATCGAAAGAACAAGATGGGCGGGTGTTGCTGCCTCCTGATGGTGATATTTGTGGCTGTTGGTTGTGCGTTGTGTTTGCTGCGTTGTTTGCGTTAAACTGGTCATACCAGATTTCATTGAACCCATTACCAGCAGCTATGAAGGCATTGAATGCAGCCTTGTCAAATCCATAACTATCTACAAAACCGATGTCTTGGTTAGTATTATCGCTGTCTCTACGGGTATTCAGCGCAAATCCTGCATAATCTGAACGCAACAGGCGCGAACTCCATCCGGCTATCGGTTGATTACCGAGTACAGAATCCATATAAAGCACATCTTTTGCCTCAGTAAATTCAGCATCGAATTGAGTTTCGGGAATCTTCCAGGTGCTGGTAAACTGATTGCCGTACATCTGGGCCAAAATCTTACTTCCTGCCAAAGATTGAATGATGTACCAGCGTGTACCGTTTACGCTCCAAATGTATGATGGCTTATTTCCTCCCTGAGCAGACATAACGAGAATTTTTTAGTTTGTATTTGCGGTTTGCTAAACGGTTCTGCAGGTCGTGTGCATTATGACATCGGGGACACATAGTTTTCAGGTGGTAAGGATTTACACATAGTGTATCATGGCAAGTGTGACCAACTGATAAATAGATGGTGAAACAACTGATACCTTGTTGATTTGCCCATCGTGTCATGTGGTCATCGCATTCAACAAAAGTTCCATTCTTATCCCTGTATCCGAAAGCACGTTGATGGACACCACACACCAGACACTTATAACCATCACGTTTGAGTATCGCAGGTCTTATTTCGTCTCGCCAGTTTGGAGGGTAGTTTGTTGCTTTGAAAGGCATAATTGGTTAAATGATTTTTTTAGTGTGAACGAGTTTTTTCATCTCCTTTTTTTTGTGCTGCAAGGTGAATTCCCAGATTGCGATCTTTCGCTCGTAATAACCAAGAAAACAGAAGCGAACTATCCAAGGGGAATTTGAAATAAAAAAGTAGCTTTCGTACAGGTCAGCCAGTTTCAGTTTGATCGTTTCCTGGTCATCTGCATTTTTACGGATTGCGGCTTGAACATCATCATCATATCTACGGTGAATTGCTTTCATTGGATGTGAATTTAGTCAATT
>CAJVYN010000167.1 GCA_913009355.1 uncultured bacterium
AAATGTCCGCTCACGGAAAAATGCCAAGCGAGCCGGCATAAACTTGTTACTCCCTATGCAGAGCAGTGAAGATAATATCAACGGTACTGACTCTCCTAACGAGAAAATGAATTGATCTTATTATATTAGGTCTCAAGGTATATATGGAGTTAATCGTTATACATAAAAGCAGAAACTCCACAGCCGGCAACGGCAACAATCTGCTTCGGCTTGCTGTTTCCAGCGAATTCATCGCTCCTGTTCTTTTTGACGGGTTAAGCAGAAGTTTATACTGGGGCCGCAACAATGGCAGTGCGGTTCTCGCTGTTCCGGAAGGGTGGGGCGTTGAGCATTGCGCAACTTCGCAGAAGGTAATACCTTATAGGGAAAATGTACCAATTTGCGATGTCTTGCGAAAAACCAGACGAAACTTATGGTTCGTTGTTTCTAACGGACGATTTGCTACACGAATTAACGGTGAGTTGCTCGATAAGGTACTGGCCGGCATTCAGGCAGACGTTGTAGTGGTTAACGTTGATCCCGAATTACTGGCATTTCGTGAAAAAGTGCTAACTACTTCGCAAAGCAGACTCGTTGGGTTTCGACGGTTCTACAATGATTTGGCCCAACCGTCACCGATTCCTGACGATTGGCCACACCAGCTTTTTATAAAAGCTGACATTCTTAGTAAGTTCCTGGTCGATGATGCGCTGCCTCTGGCTTTTTCTGAGTTCATTAACAACTGTTCTTCAAATTCACTAAAAGTACGCAGTCTTAACATTGGGGGCACCATATTGGATTTGGACACAGAAGCCGGTTTGCTTGGTTTTCTTGCAACCAGACTCAACTCTTCGGCTCAGAATCATCATAGTATGAACAATAAGTCTCGGGGTCAAATCCTGAATAAAGACAGCGTTAAAATATCTGATACTGCAAGATTATTCGGGAAAGTATTGTTTGGGCAAAACGTTAGTGTTGGTCCAAATGTAATTATAGTAGGTCCAGCTATTATTGGTAATGATGTTAAAATTGCACAGGGCGCTGTTATCAGGACGTCAATCATTGGTACGGGTATTTCAGTACCACGGAATCAAGTTATCCAAAACAGTGTGTTTGTTAATGGGCAACAGCCCCCTAAAAAACAAACCAAGCGAGCTAAAACCAGTTGCATGCCGGTAATTACGAATGGCACGACAGTTCACAAAAAGTCCTGCACAGATAATTTCCGGACATGGCCGAGATTTTCTTATGCCGTATGCTTTAAGAGAATAGCTGATATTGTTGCAGCTATAATTGTGCTGATTCTTTTTGCACCGATTCTGCCGATAATCGCCTTGGTCATAAAACTAACCTCTCGCGGGCCGGTATTCTTCAAAGATATCCGACAGGGGCTGCACGGCAAAACATTCAACTGTTTGAAATTCAGGACTATGCTTCTTGGTGCTGATAAGATACAGGACAAACTAAGAATGATTAATAAGGTTGACGGCCCACAATTCAAGCTGGCCGATGACCCCCGGATCAATGCCGTCGGCAGATTTTTGCGAGACACATATATCGATGAAATACCTCAGTTTCTTAATGTTCTGCTTGGCCAGATGAGTATTGTTGGTCCGAGGCCGTCTCCCGAATCGGAGAATATGTTATGCCCATCTTGGCGGGACGCTCGACTGTCGGTTCGGCCGGGCATAACCGGGCTTTGGCAGGTATGTAGAACCCGTCAGCCAATGAAGGACTTTCAGGAATGGATACATTACGACACTAAATATGTCAGGGACTTGAAACTTCGAATGGACTTATGGATATGCTGGCAAACAACCAGGAAACTGGTCAATAATTTTGTTAGCCAGTTCTGAAAATTGAATACGTATATATCAGAAAGAACAGGCAAATGGCGAAAAGGTACTTTAACTGGAAATTAGCAATTGTCTTGGTAGTCGGCTTGGTTGTTTTGGGCATAACCGCTTATGGATTGCGCCAATGGCAGAGAAGCCGCGGAGCCGGACGTGGACTGGAGGCCGGTAACAAGGCGTATAACGAGCGTAAGTGGGAAGAAGCAGCGAGAGAGCTGGGGCGTTATCTCACTGTGGCGAGCAATGATGTGCCGACACTGCTTAAGTATGCCGATGCGCAGCTTAATATCAGGCCCACCAAACGCAGCAATGTTCGGCAGGCTATAGAAGCTTATCGAAATATTTTGAGAACAGACGAAAACAATTCCGAAGCTGCTATACGGCTCGCGGAGGTATATTTGGGTATGGGTATGCCCGGCGAGGCTGAACTGATTGCCGGCCGAGCACTTGAAACAAGCCAGTCGCCGAAATTGCGAAGAATGTTGGCGGTCGCTCTTGCCAACCAGCGAAAATTCAAAGAGGCAGCGGAAGAATTAAAAGCTATTATTAAAGAGTATCCCGAACAAATATTAGCTTATGGTGTATTGGGTCAACTAATTGAGCAGCGTCCTGCAGATTTCTCGCAAGCCCCTCAATTTTGGTTCGATGAGGCGGTAAAAAATAACCCATCAGCAGCTGAGGCTTACATCATTCGTGGAGCTTACTATTTAAGACATAGAGACAGAGTCAAAGCCCTGGCCGACTTGGAGCAGGCCGAAAAACAGGATTTATCCGACCCTTCCATACGGCTGCGCCTCGCCATGGAATTTATCAACACAAATGCCCTGGATAAGGCAGAGGAGCATCTTGTCGCTGTGCAAATGGCTGAGCCGGCAAACCAGGCTCTCTGGCAGGCTTGGGCCCGGCTTGCACTAAGATCACAATCGAAGGCTAAGATGCTGAAAGTAGCCGAGACGGGATTAAAAGAGCTTTCATCTCAGCCCTGGGATTTTATGCTGGTAGCCGCGGAGTTGTTTATCCGGTGCGGCCGGCTTGACAGCGCTAACGACTGTATCTCCAAGCTGCGCCAAAAGGATATTGCTCCTGCAACCGTGGCGTTTTTGGAAGGTCTCGTAGCCGACCAGAAACAGCAGGGTTACGAAGCGGTCGAATGTTGGCGCCGGGCGATGCAATTAGGTAATAAATCCCCACAAATTCGATTAGCGATTGTCTCAGCCCTATCTCGTTTAGGCGATATGCAATCGGCGCTGCAGCAGTTACGCACATTGGTTTCTGAAAGACCTGATTTCCTGAATGGACGTTTGGCCTTCGCCAGGATGTTAGCTCAGACCGGCGACTGGGCCGGGGCAGCAGAACAGGCCCGCATGGCCAGCCAAATTTCTCCGGACAGTCTCAACGCGGCTTTGCTGTATATTCGAACCAGAATACAGCTGCTGCAACAAAGCCAGGCAGATAAAGATTCCCCGATATGGCAGGATATAAACGAGCAGTTGGCCAGGCTGGAAAATGCTGCTAATGGCGCCCTTGAGGTCAGGCTTTTGCAGTTTCAGCTTGCAATGCGACAGGGCAATTTTGCTGATGCCGAGGTATTAGTAACTGAATTAAAGAATGCCCATCCCTCGCAAATAAAGGTCGCTATGGCAGAGGTTGAACTGCTGACTACTCAGGACAAAACCGATGAGGCAATACTAAAATTGTATGACGTTTCAGACGCATTTCCACAATCCATCATTCCCTTAAGGTATCTTGCTTCCTTGTTAGCAGCAAAAGACAGGCGATCTGAATGTGAAAAGATTATTAAAGATGCTTTAACTCGTATGGAACAGACTACCGCTAAGCGTAAACTTGGTTTACTGCTGGCGGGTTTCTATAACCGCTGGAACGAGCAGGAAAAACGTTTCCAGCTTCTCAATTCGCTCGTTTATGACTTCCCGGATGACATTATTCTCAGTCGCGAACTCCTAAGATGTAAAAAGGTGATAAAAAACTCTGACCAGGCTCAACAGCTTGTCAACAGAATCAAGGCTATCGAGGGCGAAGAGGGCTGGCAATGGCGGTATGAGCAGGCAAAAATCTGGTTCGCACAGGAGAATTTCAAAAACCGGTATCCGCAAATTATTTCGCTTCTTAAAGAGAATTTACTTGCCAATCCGGATGACCAGGCCAGCCGAACGCTTCTCGCAGCGGCCTACGGACGAGCCGGCCAGTTGCGGCTTGCGATTTCAACATATAGTGAGGCTTTGAACCGCTCTCCACAAGACCTTCGCATAATCGTTCCTACTGTCGCTGCTTTGTACAAGGCGAATGAATATGGCCGTGCGGACGACATTCTTCGCCGGGCAGCTAATGAAAACCTATTTGGCCCTGAACTCAGCAAATTGGCATTGAAAAGCCACCTTAGACGCGGTGAATTAAACTCCGCCTCCTATATTCTGGAGGAATTGTTGATTGACGACCCCAACAACCAGTCTATCGGTCTGTCTCTTGCATTACTGAAGATGCAGCAAAACAGGTTTACTGAAGCGGACGAACTGTTGAGCAAGTTGAAAATTGCCGAACCGAATTCGCTGTCAATAACGGTTGCACAAATCGAATTGAACATTCGTCAAGACAAATCTGCAGAAGCGTTACTGCTGTGTGATGAAGTGGTAAACAAGTTTAACAATGCCTTAGCTTATATTCTTCGCGCCAGAACGTATGCTTCTCTCAGCCAGCCTGGCAGAGCAAAAAAAGATTTTGAGTACGCCACCGTTATAGAACCGAATAATGCAAACGCATGGATAGCCAAAAGCGACTTCTATCGTTCCATAGGCCAATTCGATAAAGCTATTGCTGATATACAAAAAGCAATCTCTGTGGCCCCGGATAATCTTGTCGTTCAAAAACGTGCCGTCTTAGTTTTCTTGGCCTCCGGTAACCGAGATACAATAGATGAGGGTAAGAATATTCTCGATAATGCCCTGGCGGCGAATCCTGAAGATGTCGAGTTGCGTCTCTATAAAGCCCGCTCTTTGCTTACCGAAGGAACGGCTCCCGTGATTGAAGAAGCTACATACATTCTTCAAGCAATAACCAATGACCAGCCTAAGCTCAGCGATGCCTGGGCGCTTTTGGCTGAAATCGCTCTCAGGCAAGGACAATCAGCCAAAGCCATAGATATTGCTTTACGAGGTCTCGTTCATCGGCCTAATGATAAATCATTGCTTCTGTTAAAGGCACGGTCGGAGGCGGTTCGGTCCCCGGCCTTGGCGATTCCAACTTTAAAGGCATTACGAGAGATTGATCCGAACGACACTAATGTTGTGGTACGCCTGGCCAATACATATCTGGTTTCGGGTAAGTTTGAAAAGGCTGTAAATCTTCTCAAAACGCAATTAGTTTCTCGGAGTAGTGCTCCTGACGAGCGAAAAATAAGAATTGCTCTTGCCGTAGCGTTAGATCGGAAGAGCACACGTCTGAACTCCAGTCACATTCCTTTATCTCGTATGCCGTCTTCTGCTTGAAAAAAAAAAAAAAATATTATTTCTCTTTTTTGACACTTAGATCATATGCACAACATTCTGACTTCCATCACCATCCCGCCTTCTTCTGCCTTCTTCTTCTATTCTATTGATGACGAGGAATATCCTACTAAT
>CAJVYN010000168.1 GCA_913009355.1 uncultured bacterium
GGTCAACCGGACAGATAGAAAGACAGGTAAAAATGGCACACGCGGAGTCATTTAACACAAGAGATTGGACGGGAAAGAAAAAGGGTCAGGAAAGAAAAAGGGTCAGGAAAGAAAAAGGGTCAGGAGCATTATCCCCGTAACCCGCAATTCTCGTCAAAACAAAAATCCGTGAAATCCGTGTCCCCACTAATTGATTATTGATGAATGATTCCTTCGACTCCGCTCAGTCCTATGGACTCCCAAGGAGGACAAGTATTGATTATTTCTCTGCGTCCCTCTGCTGTTTTCTGAATTCTGTCTTCTGAATTCTGTCTTCTGTTTTCTGTGTCTTAATTTCTTGTTTTGAATTTTGTATTTTGAAGATTTGAATTTGTTTAGAATTTAGAGCTTAGGATTTAGGATTTATTATGTCGTATATTATCTGTGTTAATCTTGTAATCCTGTCTAAAAAATTAGTGTCGATTTGTGTACCTGTGGCAGAGCTTAATTCGTGGCAAAGAATTCTCTGCGAGTTCTGCGTTCTCCGCGGTAAAACAAATTCGTGTTTATTCGTGCTAATTCGTGGCTGATTATTTTTTTACCTTTTTACTTTTACCTTTTTACTTTCTTCGTGGCTTCGTGGTAGAATCTTTTTGCGTTTTTGCTTTCTTTTTGCTCACTTTTCCCCACTTTTTACTCAAAACGCACTCACTTTTTTGCACATTTTCGAATATTTTCAAACATTTCACGTTATTTTTCGAATATTTTCGAACGTTTTTGCTCGTTTTCGCCTTGCCCATTTCACTCAAGCCATCCAAACCAACCCCATCACCCCCATTTTTAACCCCAAAATCCGTGTAATCCGTAAAATCTGAGGCGCTGAACAGATGACGGACACTTGATTTGCCAAATTATGTTGCCTGTTCCTGTTTCATTTCAGTTCTTTTTTAACAACCATTAATCGTTTATTCACAAATATTTACGACACCTACTGCTCGGCTTTCTAATCCGTAGGTCGCAGGTTCAAGTCCTGCCGGGCGTGGTTGTTATGCCTCTGCTCGACAAGAAAATCATCTCTTTTGCTGCTGAGAACTGCTGGCGGTTATCCGCCCTGAAGTGATTAGTTTGACTGGAAGCGGGCTTTGGCCTCGCCGATGAGATAAAAACTACCCGTAATGCAAATCAAATCTTCTCTGCCGACAGCGTTTTTAGCAAGTCCTAATGCCTCGCCCAAACTTGTAGCTGTCTGGTACATCTTACTACATATTTCAGTGTACATATCCGCCAGGTCTTGTGGAGACACTGCTTTCGCAGAGTTGCTGCGGGTAAATACCACCTTATCAGCCCCGTATTGTAACTGATTCAGCATCCCTTCAACGTCCTTATCACTGTTGCAGCCGAATATTACCACCATAGAATCATAAGGAATGTTTTGCCCTATTGCATGCATCAAGGCCCGGATGCTTGCGGCATTGTGAGCAGCATCGATCATAATTCTCGGCGTATCGCAAATCATCTCCATTCGGCCCGTTAATGAAACGTTATTAAGCCCTTCAACCGCCTTTTCATTATCTATTTTGTAGCCGCTCGATTTGAGTTTATCCAGCATAGCCAAAGCCAATCCACAGTTTATGGCTTGATGTTTGCCGTATAACGGCACTCGCAGATGTTCAAATTTACTCGTTGCTGTTGTCAGGCAGATTCTCGTGTGCGGCCCGTGTTCCCGCGATGTTTCAAATCGATATGAGAAATCAATATCGCTGCCGGTCACACTCAACGGCGCTTTAACAGTGATTGCCTGCGATTTTAGAACACTCATCGCCTCCGGTTCCTGCTGGACAGTAACAATCGGAACACCGCTCTTGAAAACCCCTGCCTTCTCTTTGGCAATGGAGTTAAGACTATTTCCTAACTGACGTTGATGGTCGATACTCAAACTGGTTATGCCAACGACTTTCGGCCGAATCACATTGGTGCTGTCCAACCTACCGCCCAAACCGGTTTCAATTACAGCAATATCAGCCTTCGCATCCACAAAGTGCATAAAAGCCATTGCAGTCATAATCTCAAAGAAACTGGGCGGCTCAACCTTGGCCATTTTCTCAACCGGAGCATAAACACGGTTCAGCAGGCCGAGCATTTCCGACTCGCTAATCATTTCTGAATTGACCACAATCCGCTCATGCAGGCTCACCACATGCGGCGAGGTGTATAATCCAACGGTATAATCGTTCGATTCGAGCATCTTAGCCAGCATCGTAGCTGTTGAGCCTTTTCCTTTTGTGCCTGCTATATGAGCTGTAGAAATCTTTTTGTGAGGATTGCCCACCAAAGCCAGCAGCTTTTCCATCCTGCTGAGGCTGAACGTGGTAACATTATACCTTAGATGTTTTTCCTTTTCGTAGTCAGTTTTCTCAGACAGGTACTTAATAGCCTGTTTATAGCTCTTAAAAGCTTTTCGGGACTTGACCCTGGCAACCTTGACCTTGGAAGCGGCTTTTCTCGTTTGCTTCTTTTTAGTTGTTTTTGTTGATTTTGCCATAGACACTGATTGTAACAGGCAAAGGCAGCTAAGTCAATGCCAAGGCATTTAAAACAGGGCAAATTTGCAGAGCCACTCACAATGAAAGAACGTAACCTCCTGCCAATAAGAAACTTATAAAAAAACCGGCCTTATGCCAATATCTTTCTAAAACCCCTCCTTATATCAGTGTACCCAAAGCATACAATTAGTATTTCTTATAATAAGATGATTCTATGGCTCTAACGCTGGCTTGCGTCTTTCGCTTTGTACCCCTTTCATTATTGTGCGTCTTTCGCTTTACTACAGGACAAATCTAACAAATTTTAACAATTTCCTTGCAAAATCAGTCCTTTTTGTATTAGAATTATGTAGTTAAGATGTGGAGGCAGGTTCAAAAAATTATGTCTTTAGTTTACCATCATAAATTTATATCCCCACTTCGTATCAATTCTCTGCCTTCAAAAGTTAGCAGATATCTCCGTGCCAATGGGCTGGGCCTATTACCTGGGCTGCAGGACGGGAAAATAAAACTGACGAAACACAAGTCTGTTTCTGCGCATCTTATCAGTGGATGGTTGACAAATCGTAACGAAAGGGCAGAAAAATGAAAAAACAGGCTGTTTTTGTGTTTGCAATGTCAGTATTTTTGTTGGCAATGGTATCCACAGCTACTGGGGGGATTATCTTCGTTGACACATCTGCCACTGGTGCGAATGACGGCTTGAGCTGGGCCGATGCGTATAACTATCTTCAGGACGGGTTGGCTGCTGCCGCAAGCGGGGATGAAATATGGGTGGCCGAGGGTACTTATAAGCCCGACCAGGGGGGCGGTAAAACAGCCGGCGACAGGAAAGCGGCGTTCGGGCTTATCAACGGCGTGGCTATTTACGGCGGCTTTCCAGCTGGTGGAAGCAACTGGGAAGACAGCGACCCGAATGCGTACGAAACTACTCTCAGCGGCGACCTGAACGGCGACGACGTAGAGATTGACAATCCAAAAGATTTACGGAACGAACCCACCAGAAGTGAGAACAGCTACCAAGTCGTCATCGGCGGCAGCGGAATCGATGAGACGGCCGTGCTGGATGGTTTTGCCATCACCGGCGGCAATGCCAACGGCAACCGCCCTCATTCACGTGGTGGTGGAATTTATGGCGACTACTCCAGCCCAACTATCAGCAACTGCGTTATCAGCGGAAACTGGGCTGACTGGGGCGGCGCTGGGATATATAATTGCGATGGCCCAATTACCAACTGTACTATAACGGCCAATGCAGCTATCAGGTACGGCGGTGGACTGCACGGCTGCGATGGGGCTATCAGCAACTGTACCATCACCGACAACTGGGTCAGCGAGTATGGCGGCGGAATCTTCGGCTCCAAAGGCTCAATCACCAATTGCACTATCAGTAACAACACAGCCGAGTACGAAAATGGCGGCGGCGGCGGAATATACCTTGTATGGAATAACAACCCAACGATTACCAACTCTACTATAACCAGAAACACAGCCAAATGGGGTAGCGGCGGCGGGATATACTGTGGACAGAATAGCAGCCCAATAATTATCAACTGCACAATCAGCGACAATATGTCTGGAGGAAAATACAGAGGCGGCGGCGGGATATACTGTGGACAGAATAGCAGCCCAATAATTATCAACTCCACTATAACCAGGAACACAGCCAAATGGGGTGGCGGTGGAATACTCTGTGGCGATGACAGCAGATCAACGATTACCAACTGCACTATAAGTGGGAACATGGCCAGTGAGGATAGCGGTGGGGTGTACGGTTACAATAGCAACTCCACGATTATCAACTGCACTATCATAGGTAACAAGGCGGGCTACAGCAGCGGCGGGATAGGCGGTAGCCCAACGATTACCAACTGCATTATCTGGAACAATGCTGCGGATCGGGACCCACAATTATCTTCTTCTGCGAATCCTACTTACAGCTGCATCCAGGACTGGGGCTATGGTGGACAGGGCAATATTATTTATGACCCGTGTTTTGTCGAGCCGGGGTATTGGGATTCAAGCGATTACTGGAACTATTCCTGGGTTGAAGGCGACTACCATTTGCAATCCGCTGCTGGCCGATGGGACCCAAATCAAAAGGCCTGGGTCGAAGATATTTATACAAGCCCCTGCATAGATGCCGGTGACCCGGCGTTTGTTGGCGAGCCTAACGAAACAGATATGGACGGTGAGCCGAGGGTGATGGGGGGAAGGGTTGATATCGGGGCCGATGAGGTTAGAGTTACGCCTAATATAATCGTGCCCAAACCTGTTGCTGGTGATATTTGGGCCTGCGGCAGCATACATGAAATTAAATGGTCAAGTTACGGCTTGAGCGGAACGGTTGATATTCTGTACAGCAGCGATGACGGCGGCAGTTGGCAGACTGTCGAAAGCGGTATAACCAACACCGGCAGTTATATATGGCAACTGCCGGATAAAATGCATTCTGAGCAGTGTCTGGTTTCGGTAGTTCCCAGTGTACCTGATGCCAATGTTGCCTGTACCGAAAGCGGCCTCTTCGAGATTCGCCATTTTCCCAGGCGATCAAATGTGCCGCTCAGAGGAAAATCACCTAAGCAACATAAAAGGAAACCCTACAACTATGGGCCGGAACTTGGCTGTGTTAAATGGCGCTTCGAGACAGGCGGCCCGGTGACGGCAGGGGTTACTCAAAGCAACAATGGCAGAAAGTTATATGTTGCCTGCGAGGATAGATCGGAAGAGCGTCGTGTAGGGAAAGAGTGTAGATCTCGGTGGTCGCCGTATCATTAAAAAAAAAAATAAACAAAAACAAAAAAAAAAAAAAGAAAAACAAAAAAAAAAAAAAGAAAAAGAATCAATATACCACATACATGTATATGACTTCGCGCTGTTGATCAGCGCGATTGCAAGAGCGTGACGACTCTTCATGCA
>CAJVYN010000169.1 GCA_913009355.1 uncultured bacterium
ATAAGACCAAGCGGGCAATATTGGGTCAGGATACTGAGCAAAAAATTGTGGGGGTCTGAAATGGTTTCCAGTGCTTCCGGCGGTTTGTAACGTGTATAAGAAGCGGCGAAGTTGCCAGGCCCAACACCTGTAAGGGGATAATCGGCATACATCTTCGCTGTGCTTTGCCAATACTGCCATCTGACCAGCATTGAATTACCGCCCGGCAGCCGGTTGTGAGTCAATCCATATTGAACAATCAGACAGCCGCCGGCAAGAACCAATAAAAGTCCCGCAATCAATATGGCTTTTTTGTGCCTCTTTAGCCAATTGCCAAACAACAGATATGCGATAAACATTGCCGCCGCTATCAGCGATGCAATGATTGCACCTTTGCTTTGCGTAAGGGCAAGGCCGAAAATAACAATAGCGACCGCAATGCCGCTGGTGAAAATCCGGCGAAACCCGGATGCACAGAATTTGCGATTCCTGAATTCCTCCAGAAACAGGGCAATGGCGGCGAAAGAGGCCAGCATCGCAAAGGAACCAGCGGAATTGCTGGTGGTGAAAAAGCTGCGAACCCCTTTTGAATAAAGGCGATGTTCGAAAAGCATCTGCGCAAATGAGCCGGGCTGTATTCCGAGCGGTTCAAGTAAGGTTTGCGGGGCCTGCTCGTATTGCTCAATCATCATCCGGTTGCTGCTGAAAAACTGCTCAGCACATTGATAGGCGGAGACTACGCCAAGGGCGGCAATGACGGTGAGCAGCAGTTTTATCTTCGACTGCGAATCCAATATCTGTACCAGCAGGACAGCCATTAGAACCGGGGCCAGCATCGTTACCGAACCGGTAATTGCAGCCCGTTTGTTCGCAGCGGCTAATCCTGCGATAACAGCAGCTGTTATAAACAGACACAAACCGATTTCCATACCGGTGAAACGGTATAAAAATCTCTTACTGCAAAAGCTCCATATAAACCAGCAGACAAATGAAAATATCAGCACAGCCGATAAGATTAAACTGTAAACGTTATCGTTCACATTGGCAGGTAAAATGGTTGATTGGGTAGTTGGTGTTTCGGTGATGGTTGTGCGAAGAGCAATCACACAAAGGCAGATGGCCAGCAGGGTATATTCGAAAATCGCCTGGCCTTTACTTTTGGAAAAATTTGAATTAACTGCCGGTTTTGTCATTTTTGGCGGTGGTCTCAAAGACAGCAATAATGGCTAATACCATAACCGTTTGAACGCAGATTAAAACTGCGCCGGCCAGATTAACCTGATAGAGAAAGGTTGCGCCAAGGCCGGTGGCAAGCGTAGCCAGATACAACGTCAGAACCGTTTGGGTATCGGTCAGGCCATGCCTTTTTAATCGATGCGAAAAGTGCTGAGTGTCACCAACGAAGGGGCTTTTACCCTGGGCCAGCCGCAAGCCGGTTACGCTGATAAAATCGTAGAGCGGAACCGCCATAACAATTAACGGCATACAAACCGAATACCACCGGCCGCTCTGCGCTTCGTGGTAATAGGTGGTGCGCAAAGTCAGGATCGCAAGAAAAAATCCTATTACAAAAGAGCCGGCATCACCGGCGAATATTGTGGCGGGTGGAAAATTGAATACCAGAAACCCTGACAATGTCCCTATGAAAACAACTGCCAGGCCGCCTATAAAAACCTGGCCGCTCGAGGCGGCTGCGGTGAATAAAATTGAAGCTGCTATGACTGCAATACCGGCGGCTGCGCCGTCCATATTGTCAAGAAAGTTAAACACATTAATAATCAAAACTATCCAGACGGCTGAAAGGATAGTGGTGATTATTCTGCTTTCAATAAAAAACTCAACGCGGATATCCGCCAGGGCGGCAGCGGCTATTGCAACTGCGAACTGGACGGTGAGCTTGAAAAACGGGCTGAGATGATTTTTGTCGTCAGCCAGGCCGAGAACAAACAGGACAAGTACGCTGAGCAGTACAATCGTAAGCTGGCCGATTTTACTCAAAAAGCCGGCTGTGTGAACGGTAACAGATTCGCCGAGCCAGTCAAGATAGCCGGGGGCAATGAGCAATTTCACTACCGCCATAGCGGCGAGAATGATAATTGACAGTGTAGTAAAGATTGCAATGCCGCCGCCGAGTGGAATAATTGTTCGGTGATACCTGTCCGCAGCCGGCTGTGAGACGAACCCGGCGCGGGCGGCCAGCTTGCTTACAACGGCTGTTAAGATGGCCGACAGCACAAATGAGCCGAGAAGTAAAATTATTGCCAATATGGTCAACGTTGCGATTTTAACTGCTCCAGTAGCCGGGTTCTAACCTTATCGAAAAAATCGAAATAGCACTGCTGCCTGTAATCGGGGTAAGTATATTCCAAAGTCCGCCAGCGGCCCTTATCAAAAATCAATGTTACTTCAGCGTACATTTTTTTACCGATATATATACGATGCGAAAAGTTTTTTGTTGTCGCTAAAACCAGCTTCGACGGCTCAATTATACCAGGGTCAAGATTTACCGGCCGGGTCAAATCAAGAGTTGACTGTGCCGCTAACTTTTGTTCGAGCTTATTTGTTTTATGTTTGATTTCCGCTAATTCACCGGGACCAATCAGCTGTTCAATACTGACGAGCTGTCTTAATATATTTTCGCCGGTTTCGTTTTTATAATAATCGGTCTGGATAAACGGCCATACATCGCTTACAAAATCAGCCCTGCCGAACTCGGCTGTCAGCGCCTCTGCCGCTGCGTGCAGACATTGCCTCTCGGCTGCCAGAATCCCGATTATCAGCTTGACCGACTCAGGTTCTTTCAGATTCCACATAAATAGTCTTGATTTCTTAGTCTTGATTTATAACCTGCGGTAAGACCGCAGGCAAAGTACTTATTTGCCGCTGAGACCGCTGAGCACGCTGAGAATCAGGAAAATTATTTACTACCCGGACAATGCCATCTTTGAGAACTTTGACATTGAAGTTGATAAGCAGACCCACCTTGCAGCCGGAAAGTCTTAGGTAGGAAAGCAGTTGAGCCTTATGAATGGGCGCCAGGTGGTCAACGACCTTGATCTCTACAATGACCGATTCTTCAACAAGCACGTCTATACGGTAGCCACAGTTCAGCTTAACTTGGCGATAAATTACAGGCAGCGGCTTTTGCTGTTCTATCTTCAGGCCGTGTTCGACAAGTTCGAAAGTCAGGCAGGCCTCGTAGGTCGACTCCAGCAATCCAGGTCCCAGAGCACGATGCACTTCAATGGCGGCACCAATAATGCTATCCGTAATTTGGTCCAATCTATTTTTTTCTGTCATCTCGGCGGTCTCTGCGTTCTCGGCGATGAACAGATACCAGGATAAACCTGCGGGGCTAATTCAGTTTTTCTTTTAGTGAATTGACCAGTTCGCCGGTTTTATCCGCAGCTTTTTCAATGGCAACTTTAATGCCTTCGGATTCACATCGCAGCTTAATTTCGACATTGCCGTCGGCGACGGACCTTCTGCCAACGGTAACCCTTACCGGTATGCCGAGCAGGTCGGCATCTTTGAATTTAACACCGCCACGCAAAACACGGTCGTCCAGCAGTACGTCAACGCCGTTGCTTAGTAACTGCTGATAGATATTTTCAGCTACTTGTGCTACCTTTTCATCGTCCTGGTTGACGGAGGTGACAATGACCTCGAACGGAGCAATGCTGACCGGGAAGATGATGCCGTTCCTGTCATTTCCAGCTTCAATAGCCGAGGCGACAATTCGGTTGATTCCGATACCGTAACAGCCCATTGTACAGGTTTTTTCGGCTCCGTTTTCGTCCAGGAATCTAACGCCGAGTTTGTCGGTGTATTTAGTGCCGAGCTTGAATACCTGCCCAACTTCAATACCCCTCTTAAACAGCAGCTTTTTACCATCGTAAGTGTCACCTTCCACGGCATTGCGGATGTCAGCAACGATAACATTTCCACCTTCAAGCGGGAAGTCTCTGCCCGGCACAACATTTTTAATATGATAACCGGTCTTGTTAGCGCCGGTTACGCCGACAGCCATTGCGGCGACAGCGTGGTCGATAATGAGTGGCATGTTCATTTTAAGTCCAATAGGCCCTGCAAAACCGACCTTGGCGCCGGTAACTTTTTCTATGGTCGCCTCGTCAGCCAATTCGGTGTGTTTGCCGCCGAGAGACTGTGTGAGTTTTTCCGGATTCAAGTCGTGGTCGCCTCGTACTATCGCAGCGACCGCTTCGTCGCCGGTAGTGTATATCAACGTTTTTATCATATCGCTCGGCTTTTGTCTCAGGAAAGCGCAGACCGCTTCGATACTGCCTACATCAGGGGTATGTACTTCTTCGATAGCTGGAATTTCGGCATTGGCAGGAGGGGGGGCTTTGGGCAGGGGGTCAACGGCTGCTTTTTCGATATTGGCTGCATAAGAATTGTCTTCGGTGTAAACGATAATATCCTCGCCTGATTCGCATGGAATAGTGAACTGGTGTGAGCCGGCCCCGCCCATCTCGCCGGACTCGGCCTCTACAATAACGTAGTTGAGGCCGCAACGCTTGAAAATCCTGCAATACGTATCGTACATTACTTTGTAAGTTTCATCGAGACTCTCAGCGTCGGCGTTGAAGCTGTATGCGTCTTTCATTATAAATTCACGGCTGCGCAGCACGCCGAAGCGCGGGCGGAACTCGTCGCGGAATTTGAAGCTGATTTGGTAAATGTTAATCGGAAGCTGCTTGTACGAGCTGATTTCGCTTGCTGCGATACTCGTAACGACTTCTTCAGCGGTAGGCGCCAGGACGTTCCATCTGCCGTGTCGGTCTTTGAATTTTGCCATAGTCTGGCCGTAATCAACGTCGCGACCGGTCTTCTGCCACAGCTCTATCGGCTGAACGGAGGGCATTAAAATTTCCTGGGCGCCGGCTTTGTTCATTTCTTCGCGGACGATATTGATAACCTTCTGCAGGCAGCGAAAGCCTAACGGCAGATAAGTGTAGGTTCCGCTGGCAAGTTTGCGAATTAAGCCGGCCCGAATCATCAATCTGTGACTTGCTATCTCGGCATCAGCGGGGACTTGCTTAACCGTCGGTATTAACATTCGACTGTATCTCATATCTCGTATCTCGTATCTCGTATCTCGTATAGCGTATAGCGTATAGCCGTAAGAACGAAACGTAAAGCGAAAAATCGCCTCTTGCATAAAAGCCGGCCAGACAATATGATTGGTAACCGCCTGATTAGTCAATTAACCATTTAACCAATTTAACGGAGTGAGCGATGGCGCATAAATTCATCAATGAAATCAATCCGGGTGAGCCAATCAACGATGTCTATATGGTAAAAGAGCCGATTCTGCGAAGCACAACGCGGGGCGATTTGTATATAGCAATGTTCCTTTGCGACAGCAGCGGCCAATTGAATGGGCGGATGTGGCAGGCAACCGAAGCG
>CAJVYN010000170.1 GCA_913009355.1 uncultured bacterium
GGAAACTGTCTCGGCCCTGGTTGACGGGTATATGCAGCAGGGCCGTTTAGTCGAGGCCCTTGATGTATTAGAGAACGTACGCTCAGAGGTCTTATCCCAGAAAGAATCTGTCGAGATGTTACTGCTTAAGAGCGAGATTTTTCGGGCGATGGGCCTGGTTGATAAAGCTATTGCGGTACTTAGCGACAGGTCGCAATATTTGTCCGACCCACAATTAAAGGCAAGAATATCCTTTGAATTAACCAACTGCTACATAGCTGAAGGTAAACTGGAACTTGCCCGTAGTAACTTAACCGAAATACTTGTTATCGTCGAACCCGGGCCTTTGGCTGACCAGGTCGCTCTCAAGTTGGCTGATGTTTGTTTGAAGCTGGGTCAAAATTCCCAAACTGTTTCTATTTGTTCGCAGCTTTTAGATTCGGGACCCTCAGCAGCGATTACGCAAAAAGCATTGGGGCTGTTAGCGACAGCGTATAACCGGCAGAAAAATTATGACAGGGCGGTATCGGCTCTTTTGGGCAAGTGGAAATGAGAATTAAGGCCAAAAACTTTTCGCTTTTGTTTTTAGTTTTTTGCTTTCTGGCATCCGCCGGGCGCGCGGAAATTTCATCGGAACAGCTCGACCCGATTAATCTTATAGCGCCCTATTTAGCTGAACTATCGCAAGATATGAACAGGCCGAATGTTGTGATACAGATTGCCGAGCTTCAACTGGAGCGCCAGTCCGGAAGACGCCTGACGGCGAAGCAGTCGCAAAGCAGTGATGTTGTTTCTGTAAACTTCGCCGCTCAGGTTGATGAAAAGTTGCCGCAAAGTAATTTTGGCATTGCAGGAAACCCTGATAGTGACCTCGAACGCCAATTGTGGCGGGCCGGGATTAGTATTCCTGAAGGCGAAGAGGATGAGGGCGGTAAAAATGAACTTCAGCGGATAATTGAGCAAATCCGCTCTGTAGAGTTTAAGCTGACAAAGGCCCCTGCACCTGCCATTATCGTTGAGCCGGCCCCAATAACTAAACCTGATGAGATTTCACCAGTTACAGAAACGTCCCGGAAGCCTGAAGAAATCGAATCCGAATTATCATACAAGCCCGGTCTTTCCGGGCAGCCGGGCAATCCTGTAAGCAGCCAAACTTTGCAAATGCTCGATAATCTATCGCAATACCCTGACCGACTGGACAGTCCTCTTGAGTTAGGAGAGGCTTTGTTTCTCGGTGGCTGTATGAAAGAAGCAGCGGTGTTTTACAAGGAAGCTCTTAATCGCAGCGACTCGAACGAGGCCGACTCGGCTCCCCTATGGGGCAGGCAGGACAGGGCCTGGATTTTATTTCAAATAGGTAACTGCCTGCGTGATGAAGACAGGCCGGCGGCGATGAAGATGTACAGGCAGTTAATTACAGAATACCCAGATTCGGCGTGGACAGATTTGGCGAAGGCCCGGAACAAATTAATTGATTGGTACCAGAAAGACAAACCTCGTGAGTTAATTATCGAAAACAGAGCTGAGAATTGAAATATGGAGTATGTTAAAAGTGAATAAAGCCGAAATAAATGATGTAAGGCAGGACTGCCGGGGAGGCAGTATTGCAAATGTGTTGATAGTTGACAGCGACCCTGAACCGGCTCGATTAATACTTGAGATTTTAGCTCGCAAAGGTATTAGCGCCAATCTTGCCAACGATAAAAAAACCGCTGTTGACTTTATGGACAAAGTCGATTACGACCTTGTGTTCACCGGCGACAAAATAAGTCGGCAGACGGGCCTGTCCGAGCAGTTACAGGACGGTTTCGAACTGCTTGCCAAAATCAAGGCGAATTCGCCTGAACTGCCGGTGGTTATGATAGCGCAAGCTGAAAAACAAGGATTGGCAAACCGGCGGCAAACTATCGAGACATCTGTCAGGGCCATTCGTGCAGGTTGTTGCGATTTCCTAATCAAACCGCTGAGCCGTAAAAAAATAGAGGGCCTGCTGGATACCTTCCTGCCCAACCACAGCATTTCAACACAGGCCGATGCCGACGATGGCAGCCGAAGTCTTTACAGAATTGTGGGCAGGAGTGTAAAACTGTTTCAAACCATCAATTTGGCTAAAAGAATAGCCCCCACCTCGGCGCCGGTTTTGATAAGCGGTGAAAGCGGCACAGGTAAGGAGCTGATTTCTTTTCTTATCCATCATAAAAGCAAAAGGGCCCAGGGGCCGTACATCAAAATCAATTGTGCAGCATTGAGTGACTCGCTTCTTGAAAGTGAGTTGTTCGGCCATGAGAAAGGCGCCTTCACCGGCGCACACATTCGTCGCAGGGGACGGTTCGAGATGGCACATGGCGGGACTCTACTGCTGGACGAAATCAGTGAAACACCCATAAAATTTCAGGCCAAGCTGTTGCGGGTACTCGAACAGCAGGATTTTGAGCGCGTAGGCGGGAATGAAAATATCAAAGTCAATGTTCGAATACTAAGCACTACCAACAGGGATTTATTACAAGAGGTTTCAGAAGGCCGATTCCGTCAGGACCTTTACTATCGCCTAAGCGGGGTAAGATTAGTTATCTCGCCCCTGAGAGAGCGTTCGCAGGATTTGCCTGACCTTGTATGGCATTTTGTCAACCTTTACGCCCGCGAAACGCAGCGTCGTATCACTAAACTTGACCCTGCTATGATGGATATTTTTGCTAAATACTATTGGCCCGGCAATGTCCGTCAATTGCGAAATGTTGTACTGACATCACTGATTTTAGGAGTAGGGCAAACCCTGTCATTAGCTGATGTCTCGTGGCTTTTCGATGAACTCCAGCCGTTACCACAGGAAAAGGGAGACGATTCCGCTGTGTCGTGTGTAAAACATACACAATGCGAATCGGGGCTGGGTGGAGTGCCGCTTATACAGGTAGAACGGCGGGCGATTTTGGATACTTTACGCCAGACAGCGGGCAACCAGACGAAAGCTGCAAACCTGTTGGGTATCAGTGACCGAACGCTGCGCGGCAAAATACGCCGATACAGGCAGGAAGGCGCCTTGCAGCCGGCCTGATAATAGTTTTGTTGTCCGTGTGGCATCGTCCAAAAAATACAGTAGTGCGAGGTTGAACAATGGCAGATAAAAAAACAGATAAAAAAGATGTAGAGAAGCAAGAAGATTCAAAGGCGGAAAAGAGTGATGGGAAAGGCCTGGTGAGCCGGTTTTTGCCGTTGATAATAATGGCTGTCGTAGTGGTTTTTTGCGCCGGCGCCGGCTTCGGACTAAGTCGGTTACTGGCTGGTCCCGACACAGCGCAGACAGCAGAACCGGCTCAAGAAGACGAACCAACTCAAGCGGAGGACCTGAAAGCCGATGTTGATTCGGCGGCAGAGACACAAAAATCCTGGTACTATCCTTTAGAACCTGTTGTGGCAAATCTCGATGAACCCGGCGTAACTCGCTATGTTCGAGCGACACTGATGCTGGAAATCAGCCCTGAAGTGGACCAAAAGAAAGGTATCGCTTTTATTGAGGAGAAAAAACCCCTCCTGACAAACTGGCTTACTATCTACCTTGCAGGGCTGGGGCTTGAAGATATCAGAGGCAACAGGAACCTAAAGCGTATTCAATTACAAATACTCGATGCCTTTAACGAAAGGCTTTTCCCTGACGCCAAGCCCGGCGTCAAAAAAATTCTTTTTAAGGAATTCGCCATACAATGAGTGGTGCAATTACGGATAATTCAGCCTCCGGGCGCAGCGAAGGGTTGAGCAAAGAGAAGATACAGCAGCTCCTTGCCGCTGTTGGTTCCGGGCCGGCAGAGGATACCACACAAATAGAAGCTACGGAATACGATTGGCGTCAGCCTCGTTACTTTGACAGTGACCAACTCAAAAAACTTGACGATTTCACAAAAAAAGCAGCAGCAGCGATATCCGAGAAATTTACCGCTTTGTGCCATAGTGATTTCAATGTGATAATTACTTCAACCACCCAGCACTTTGCCGCTGAACTTCTGGGGCAGAACTCAGAGGATATGCAAAACGATTATTACCTGACATTTGGCGCCGACCGGCAGCGTCCGTGCGGGCTGGTTGGCATAGCTCCTCGAACTGCGGCTATCTGGGCGAGACAACTGCTTGGAGACACCGACTCCGAAAAAGATTCAGACGGTAATTTATCGCAATTGGAGGAATCGCTTTTACTGGATATCGCCTTTGCCATTCTCAAGGCACTTGCCGAATCCGGCCCATTGTCAACCGCTGGTGTTCGGGATGATTTCCAGACGGGCAAAAGCATTGTCAGGGGACAGCCCCGTCTGCTGCTGACAGGGGTAGAGGGTATAGAAGAACTCTGCAAGATTAGTTTCAGCGTTGAGAAAGCCGACTCCGAAAAAGCAGGAACAGACCCACCCGCAGAAGCCGGTGCAGAAGACAACTCTGAAGCTTATCTCTTAATACCATGCAGCAGACTGGAACTGTTGATTGATGCCGGCGGAGGAAAAAACGCCAGGGCTGACAATAAATTCTCAGCCGATGATGTTTCGAAAGCAATCCTTGAGCATTTAGAAGAAATGTCGGTTTCAGTTACCGCTCAACTGGCTTCCACAGTGCTTACTTTTGAAGAGATAATGGGTATTGGCGTTGATGATATATTGTTACTTGATAAAAGAATCGATGAGCCGGTAGAACTGATTATCGAAGGTCGAACGATTTTTCGCGGCCGGCCTGCGAAATCAGACGGCAGATATGCTGTGGCAATTACAGAAACGAGTTCGTAGTTATGAGTTCATAATTCATAGACTACGAGCCAAATAATTAAAAGGAAGTGGAAATATGGCAGAGACAACTGAAGCTGTGGAAGAAAAGGCCGAAGAAAAACAGGAACAGCAAAACGATACTGAGCAGGCGGATTCGAAAACACAGGTACAATCTGTTGAATTTCCCGAAGCTGCAGGGCCGAAGGTTGCCGGTTCCGGGGGAAGCATTGACATTCTGCTTGATATGAACATACCTGTTACGGTTGCTGTCGGTAAAAAACAGATGCCGATACGGCGGCTTTTACAGCTTGGTCCCGGCTCGGTATTGAAGCTCGATAAACCTGTTGATGCACCGGCGGAGTTGTACCTGAAGGACACTAAGTTTGCCACTGGAAATGTGGTAGTGGTGGACGGCTGTTTCGCTATCAGAATAAAACAGGTTCTTGGCCTTGAAGATTCGGCTGCGAAGACAGACGCAACATAAGCATAAATTAGACGTTGTACGAGAAACGCGATGAGTATCAGATCGGAAGAGCGTCGTGTAGGGAAAGAGTGGAGATCTCGGTGGTCGCCGTATCATTAAAAAAAAAAAGGAATATTAAGCGCTATGCTGATGGTCTCTGTAGTCGCAAAA
>CAJVYN010000171.1 GCA_913009355.1 uncultured bacterium
ATATTTTGTATTTTTTTTTTTTTGTTTTTTGTTGTTTTTTTTTTTTTTTTTTCAAGCAGAAGACGGCATACGAGATAAAGGAATGTGACTGGAGTTCAGACGTGTGCTCTTCCGATCTAAAATACAGCGATAGCAGGTGGTTTCGCCGGGCAGTACCGTTATCAACTGCCCGTCGAATCGAAGAATCCCCGCATGGCTGAACGCCACTTTTTCAAAATAGCAGGCGTCATTGATAAGGAACTTGGCGCCGAAATTATCTGTACCGTCGATAACAAAATCGTACTGCCGGATGATTTCAGATATATTTTCAGCAACCGCCCTGACCTGATATGTCTGGACGGTAACGTCAGGATTTATTGCCCGCATTTTGGTCTGGGCCGATTTAACCTTTGCAACGCCCACATCAGCGGTATGATGAATAATTTGTCTTTGCAGGTTAGTCAAATCTACTTCGTCCGCATCCATAATGCCGATTGTTCCGACCCCTGCCGCAGCTAAATAAAGCCCAGCCGGCGCACCCAGCCCCCCGGCGCCGATGATTAGGACCTTAGATGAAAGCAGTTTTTCCTGCCCAGCCCCACCGACCTGCTCTAAAATTATCTGTCGGCTGTAGCGTTCTATCTGTTCTTCAGTTAGTCCCATTATTTCATATCTCGTATTGCAGAATGTCATTCCTGCGGAGGCAGGAATCTATATTTTTTATCTCTGTGCACCTCTGTGCCCTCTGTGGCTATTTCTTATTTTTTCCTTTTTTCATTTTTGATTTTTGATTTGTCATTTTGCTTTTTGCATTTTAATTTTTAATCTTTTCTTTCTCCTCCTCCCATAAAGTAGAGGAATTCCAACTTATCACCTTCCTTTAGAGCAGTCGTTTCAAACTCGTTGCGTTTCAATATTTTACCGTTAAGTTCAACGGACACCATATCCGGCATCTTCACATTTTGCTCAACTAAGAGCTTATTTACTGTCAGGCCGTCACCGCAATTTACCTGCTCACCATTTACAACAAGTTTCATAACTGCCTCCTATCCGCTATCCGCTATCCGCTATCCGCTATTTTTTATTGCCTGTTCAAAATCGTTCTTTATATCCTCAAAATCTTCGATGCCTACCGAAACTCTGATTATATCATCAGTAACCCCCATCTGTTTCTGCTGCTCAACAGAAAACTCGTGAAAGATAGTTGACGAAGGATGTATCACCAGGGTTTTGGCATCACCCAGATTAGCCATGTTCTTTGCCAGCTTTACCGAATCAATAAATCTAAAAGCACTCTGCTTATCACCAAGGCCAAATGTCAACAAACCGCCTGCCCTGCCGTCAAACAATTCAACAATCCTGCCATGAAATTCACTGTTTTCCAGTCCGGGATAGTTTACCCACTGAACTTTCGGATGATTTTGCAGATACAGCGCCAACTTCTTGGCATTTTCACAGTGTTTAGCCATTCTACCGGAAAGCGTCTCCAGGCCCTGCAGCATCAGAAAGGAATTCATCGGAGCCGGACATCCGCCAAGGTCTCGATAAATCAAATTGCGCAAGTGCGCAAGAAAAGCCAATTGGCGGCTTTTCCGTGCCAATTCTTTTATATCTTCGAATAGCCCTTCCGCCCAGTTGTAGTTTCCGGTATCGATTACAGCTCCGCCGATTGCGCTGCCATGGCCGTTAATAAACTTCGACGTCGAATGAACAATAATATCAGCGCCAAAACTTTCCGGCCTGATAAGAAAAGGCGTAGTAACGGTATTATCTACAATTAACGGCATGTTGGCCTGATGAGCAATCCGGGCAATAGCCGGTATGTCCGGCACATCCATACGTGGATTACCGATAGTTTCAATGAAAATCAGCTTTGTTTTGCCATTGACAGCTTTGGCGAACTGCTCAGTATCGCCGGCCTCGACTAAATTGGTTTTCACGCCGAACCGCCCTAACGTATTCTCGAACAGAGACACCGTCCCGCCGAATATACCTGTCGCAGCGATTATCTCATCGCCGGCTCTAACCAGCCCCATCACCACCGATGCTATAGCCGCCATCCCGCTGGAAGTAGCGATACATCCGATTCCATTTTCGAGCTCGGTAAGCCGCAGTTCAAGTGCTGTGGTGGTCGGATTTGCAATTCGGGTATAGATATACCCTGGCGCTTTGCCGTCAAAAACATCAGCAAGCTCTTGTGCGGTTTTGTAGGCGTACGAAACCGTCTGACAAATCGGCACCGCGCTGGCGCCGCTGCCCTTATCACCACTGAACCCACTATGTATAGCCAACGTATCAATCTTCATTATACTTGTCCCTATACGCTATCCGCTATACGCTATATTTGGTAGTCAACTTTCAACGGCTTCGTATGAATACCACACTCACCGCCGCACTTACTTGTCCCAATCCATCTTCCGGCCCGCTCATCAGCGCCCTGGGCGATTTTCGTGCAAGGCCAGCATCCAAGCGATCTGTAGCCTTTACTGTACAGCGGATTAACCATCACCCTGTTCAGCGCCAGGTACTGCCACACCTCTCGCTCATACCAGATAAGAATAGGGTTAAGCTTAATTAAACCCTTGTCCAGTTCCTCTATCTCTTTGAATTCTGTACGCGTCCTGCCCTCGGTACAGCGAAGGCCTGTAATCCAGCAGCCAACTTTCATTTCCTCGATGGCCTGCCGTGTCGGCTTAACTTTAAGAATATCGCAGCATTTATCCGGGTCGGTTGCATAGAGTTTATCAGGTATTTCTTCATCGTTGCTGAAGATGCTCAGCTCAGGATACCTGCCCACTTCTTCAGCCATAAACTGTTTGGTCTCTGCCGGCTTGAATCTTGTCGTTACGATGAATCCTCGAATTTTCGGGCTTACACGTTTGGTAAGGTGCCAGATAACGCTGGAATCTTTTCCAAGACTGTTGGCAACCACAAGTCCATCGCCGAATTCCTTGTAGGCTCGGCCAATTAAGTCTAATGAGCGTTCGACTTTCTCTGCGAAGTTCAGCTTTTCCACAAGCTCCACAACATTTTCCGTAACTTCTTCTATCAACATAACTCCAAATCTCCTTGTAACTTACGTAACAAAAACTCCTATATTTGATATTCCGGCGCCTTCTGTTTGCCAAACTGGAGCCGGTTCCACAACCTCTCGTGAGCGTAAAACGCCCCAACCTTAATTACCGTATCTATAAGGCCGATTCCCGTGGCCAGTCTGAGATTACCGGTAAAACTCCACGCTACTATAAACGTAACCACAGTGCCTCCTGTCCGCCAGGTTATGGCCTTAGCTATACTTCTTATGTGTGATTCCACAGCTATCGCCTCCATGATTATATAACATAATTCGGCACACGCACGGTTTTTTCAGCCATTTCATATTCTACAAGTTCGGCAAAGCTCGTCCCGTCACAAATCTGTGATACAGCGTTATCGATTCTTTGCCACAGTTGGTCAAATGCACAATCTCCGAAGAAACTCTCAGTTTTGTTAGGTTTTTCGCTATTTCCATCAGTTACAGAAATACTGCCTTGAACGCACCGAATAATCTGGCCGACGGTCAGTTCCTCAGCCGTCCGTGCCAGCATATATCCACCCTCGTTACCTCGCCGTGAATCGACAAAACCGCCGTGCCTGAGCTGATTTAATATCACCTCTAAAAACCGGGGCGGTATATTCTGGGTATCGGCAATATCGTGGATTTTGACCGGCTGGCCGCTATTACGCCGTGCAAGCTCAAAAACCGCCTTCAGAGCATATTGACATCTTTTAGATATCCGCATTTGTTAAAATCCAATCTCTACTATTCCAATCGGGATACTATAATAGCGACCAAAAAGTTCACTGTCAACAGTTTTTTTAAAAAATATTCGGGTTTTTTTTTCAATCATAATCGCAAGTTGTTAAAATGGGCAAGGCGGAAACGATTGAAAACGTGCGAAAAATGAGTAAAAATTTGGAAAAAGTGGGGGAAAAGTTGGAAAAATGTAATGAAAAAACGCAAAAATAACCACAGACGCCGTCCTGAGCGTAGTCGAAGGATTGACACTGACTAACACTGACTTTGGACGCAGATTACGCTGATTAACGCAGAAAGATTTTACCACGAAGGCACGAAGAAAGAAAAAAGGTAAAAGTAAAAAGGCAAAAAAATAATCAGCCACAAAAAGGCACAAAAAAGATTAGAATTAGCCACGAATTAACACAAATTGGCACGAATTTGTTTTACCGCAGAGAACGCAAAGGGCGCAGAGAGTTTTTGGACAGGATTACAGGATTGACGGAGTAGAAAATTTTGGGTAGGGTGAACCACGGATACCCAAGGCACAAGTTGACACTGGTAAGAAAAAGTAAAAACGGATATAATTTAGCCATAGATTTCACGGGTTTCACGGATTTATTTTAGCCACAAAAAAGCTCAAAAGACACGAAAAGAGTTTTTCCTAA
This sequence comes from uncultured bacterium, assembly GCA_913009355.1. Taxonomy (GTDB): domain Bacteria; phylum Planctomycetota; class Phycisphaerae; order Sedimentisphaerales; family Anaerobacaceae; genus CAJVYK01. Next base: position 4,426 of record CAJVYN010000171.1, read on the forward strand.
ACGCTATACGCTATCTGCTAAACGCTATTAAAAGCCACAGAGAGCACAGAGAACACAGAGGATATCAGCTAAATACTACATACTATATACGAAATACTAACGACTAAATTCGTTGACGGAGTAGAAAATTTTGGGTAGTGTGAACCACGGATACCTAAGGCACAAGTTTCACAGATTGACGCAGATTTTTAGAATTGGGTTTGAAAGAAATTGGTAGAGTTTAGACACAGATTAACACTGATTTACACAGATTTGATATTTTGTGGCCGGACACCTTTAATTCATTCGATTGAATCTTTGTTCTCTTTCCACCACTCAAGATGTTGTTTTATTGCAAGAGGTTTGAGTTTATTGCCGGTTTCTTTTTCAAAGTAACGGCCAGCATATTCAATTACTAGCAGACTTTCATCCCTGCGGAGAACATCTACTAAGAATTGTAAACGATCTGGTTTTGGTATATCAGTACGCTTCGTCCATACAAACTCTAAAACGCCAAGGCGAATGTGTGGCGGAGCAGAGGTGAAAATCTGCCGCAATTCTGACAATGAAAGCTTTTGTGTATTTATACCATCGTTCCATGGAACGCTAAAACCGCCTCTGATTATCGCAGGATTGTGTTGATCCATTATAGTTTGTGCTGCTTGTGCGGAGGCTTTTTGGAATGGAAATGAACTATCCTTACCCCAAGCCCAAAGCTGATCGTAAGCATGCCTGTTGTCATTTTGGGCAGCAAGAACCGTACCATTGAATTGAGTGTAGAGTTGCAATTCTTTAACGGCAAGATTGCCATCATTAATAGATTTATCCAACTGCGAAAGTTTTTCCTCAGCTTTCGAGTTCTTCTCAGAAAGAGCATTCACAAGTTGTTTGGCATCAGCAGCTTCTTTGGCAATGAGGTCAACTGTAGCACTTTGGTCTT
>CAJVYN010000172.1 GCA_913009355.1 uncultured bacterium
CCAGTGAGGATGGCTAGGGGCAACGTCAATAGCGCTTACGTCATGCGTCACGTATTCGTAGTATGTGGAGGTGTCTTTTTTTTTTTTTGTTTGTTTTTTGTGTTGTTGTTTTTTTTTTTTTTTTAATGATACGGCGACCACCGAGATCTACACTCTTTCCCTACACGACGCTCTTCCGATCTGAACTAATTTAAAATTATGCAGCGAAAGCGAGACAATAAAAATTCTGAAAATATCGCCAACTACTCTGACGGCAGCATTTCCCTGCTTGAGCGGGTAACGCCCCTGGCTCGTCAGATAAACTGCCTCGACATTGAACGAATAGCCGATGTTTGTATTAAGAGCATTCCGAAATTGGTTGGTGTAAGGTTTGCTTCGTTGTACATACTTGACGAAACAAATAATATTTTGCACCTGCAAAAATACAATCATCCATTTCTTCTAAACAAAATAGTTTCGCTCAATCAAAATCCGCCGTCTCCAATGGTTATGGCTATAAGAAGTAAAGGGCTCATACTGGTAGGGGACATAGACACTCACAAGAAGCCTATAATCAAAAAATCACAACGCACCTTTGCTGGAAATTATAAAACCAACAATTGTGCTATTACTCCTCTTATTTGTCAGAACAGGGTGGTTGGTGTACTCAATTTGACGGATAAGATAGAGAGCGATAGCTTTGATTGTGGTGATATTGCACTGATAGAGTTGTTTAGTCAGTTGGTCGGCGCCTCAATCGGCAATATAAAGTTGTTTGAGAAGATACAACGTCAGGCTACAACAGACGGCCTGACCGGCCTTGTGAACCACAAGACGTTTTACGAGATTTTGGAAAAGGAACTATGGCGGTCTCGGCGATATGGCGGACAAATCTCTCTGATTATGGTTGATGTTGACAACCTCAAAAAGATAAACGATGCCTACGGCCACCGTGTCGGTGACAAGGTCATCAGGAAAATCGGCAGAAAAATAAGAGAATGTATCCGACAAATCGACACAGCGGCACGCTACGGCGGGGATGAATTTGCGGTCATTTTACCCAACACTTCGCTTGCTGATGCTACTGTTGCTGCTGAGCGTATGGTCGATGCGGTCTCGAATTCTCCGATAACCTGGAAAAAAGAGCAGATAGTGCTATCTGTTAGCGTGGGCCTTGGTCAATATGACGCTAACAGTAGTCCCGAGGATATTACGAACTGCTCTGACCAGGCGTTATATATAGCCAAACAGGCAGGCAAAAACACAGTAAAAATCTTTGAACCTTCTAAAAAATAGGGAGTATGGTATAGTTTTCCTTCCCCCTGAACCCTATCCTATGGCTTAGCGGCGCCACTCGGCTTTGCGAACCATCAATGGCGGCATCTGTTGAGGTTTGACCTTTCGGCTGCCTGTATTCACACAGCTTCTATTACTCGGGTACCAGCGAACGTTAAACAGCCTGGTTTTCAGGGGCAGCATATTTTTTTTCAGTTTACCAAACATCGCCGACTCTTTTCTGTGCGCAACACAATAGCAGCTTAATCTACTATTCTCCCCCTCCTATCGACCAATTTACACCGCCGCTTTTGAGAATTGTTTGGAAGTCATCCCAAAACCTGCTTTGATGACGACAAAAGGGCCACTTGTAGGGCAAATGAGGTTTTGGGATGGCTTCTATACAAATTTGCTTGCGAAGTTTGCGGCCGTACCGCAATCACCGAAAAGACTAACCTTCAAAAATTCTTAAGGAGTTTTACTCTCTGGTTCTGGAGTTGGCTGTGGTTTTTCCTTAGCTTTCTTAGATTTCTTAGGTTTTTTAGGTTTTTTTGTCTTTGCTTTTTGTTTTTTGTCTGCTTTACCACCTTGGCCGCTGAGCATAAAAGCCACACCGACTATCGAAATCGCTGCCACAGCAATGCCTATCATGATATACCAAATTACGCCCTGTACTTTTTCCAGAATTACAGGCATCACATCTTTGAAACCTGCCACTGCCACTATTGCCGTGTAAACAATGGCCAGTAAGGGCAAAAACAGCATAATCCCGAAAGCGTTGCTTAGCGTATCCGGCTCCGGCTCATACGCTTGAGCTATTATTGTCGGTGCCTCCAGGCCGGGTTGTGGCGTTTCTGGAAGCATTTGTTCTGCTTCAGCAGCCACTTCCATTGCCGAACCGGAGCCACCAGCCCCCTGGCCCTCGTCGCCCTCGGATGTATAAATCTCATCAAGAATACCGCCTAATGAAGTGTCATCCGCTTGCAATGAGAGGTCTAATAATCCTGAGCCACTGCCGAAAGTGTCCAAATTTACATCCTCTTCTATTTCTTCCAATGACGCTTCGTCCGAAGCAGCTTTTGTCTCAGCCATCGTATCGTCTGCCAATTTATAATCGTGGTCCGTTTCTCCAAGGACATTGATTCCTTCACCGGATATAGCGGTCTCCTCACCGGTCAACCCACTTTCTACGGTCGGCTCCTCGGTCGTTTCTGGTGCCAGAGAAATCTCATCCTCATCTGTTTCCTGCTCTGTTCCGGCAGCAATCTGTTCTGATGCCGTGATACTTGTCTCAGACATTAATGCTTCGACTTCATCTATCTTAAACAGCAAATTCGGGCCATCACGAAACTCACGCAATCTGCCTTCCTTGACTATCTTTTTTACCTCTTCCTCTGTTTTATTAAGTTTCTCGGCAACTTCTTGTAATGAATAGAACATACCAGCCATAATTATTTATCCTCCTGCAAGTTAATTTCTTGCTTTCCAACATCTTTTTAGTTTTCCCAAAAATCTTTACTTTTTCACTTTTACTAATCGCCCAAGTCTTTGTCATTTGGCTCAGCTATTTCCAGGATATTCACATTGGAATCCCGCTGTTTTTCCTGCTGTTGCCCCAGCTCTTCCAGGAGCATCTTTACCTGTTCTGGTTTTGGTTCAGCCGTGTTATACTGCTGCAGCAGTCTATCGTATCGCCAGCTTCGTGCCGCCAATAATCTGAGCCGGTTGTGGGCGGGCCCACGGCTGTTCAGCTCATATATCCATATCGTTTGGCCGACCGTATCGACCATTGCAAGTCCGTAGCTGTCGCGTTCGATTTGAACGGGAATTACTAAAATCCCGTTCTCCGTGCCGGCTTGCGGTTCCACTTGAGCGTTCGCTGACGAGCCCGACCTGTTGGCTATGAAGAATAGGCACAATGCACCCAGAATAATAAATACCGACAACAACCATCGTCTTTCAGTTCCGGATGTCATAATTTCTAAAATACTATCTCTTTTAACCGAACAACCCTTATACGAAGATTATATCTTAGCTGTCGCAAATATGCAAGTTTTTTAACGAAAATACCATAAGTTGATGTGTGCAAAGCAATTTTGAAACACCGGTTCTTCTCACCGAAATATGATTTTATTGCAGTGCTGGGCTATTTCGTGTAGAATAGTGTTTTTAGTGTGTATTATCTGCTTTTTCCGGAACGGCATCCGTCAATAGATGGCCGGTAACGATACCGGAATTGTCGGCGGGGTGTAGCTCAGCTTGGCTAGAGCGCCTGCTTTGGGAGCAGGAGGCCGTAGGTTCGAATCCTATCACCCCGATTTTAACCCCTCTTGTTGGTAAAAATCCGCGGTTTTTTTGTATGCAAGTGTTTATAGATTTCGCTGTCTTCCGGAAACTTTTTGTGTTAAACTTTTCGCTAACCTCTGAAATCTTCAATACTTACGGATGTCCCTGCCGGTTTTTGCCTTTTCTTTTGAAACCTTTTGTTGTATAATGACGTAGATACAGACGAAGACGATGTTATGCAGATAGAGTGGATTTGTGCAATAAAACAATTTCGGAATCCGTCTGCACATATTTAGGTTAAAAACGCTTAAATATGAGAGGAGCCGTATCGGAGAAGGGTTTTTATGTTTTATAAGTTTCGGTTAGTCACATTGTTATGCTGCGGGCTGTGTGCCGTTATCCTCTTTGGTATGGCCGGTGCGTGCAGTCCTGAATACTACAAAGCTGACGCCGATGAGGAAGTATATAAGATTATCGACAGCAAATGGCAGGACAGCTTTGGCCAAAAGGTCAATTATACAATCAGCGACGTGTCGCCGTCGCCAAATGACGTCCAAATTGAAAAAGCCGTACCGTTATCAGGCAAAATAAGTCTTGCACAGGCGGTAGCCATGGCTACCGCACATAATCGGGACTATCAAAGACAAAAAGAACAGCTTTACCTGACGGCCCTTAGTTTAACAGGAACCAGGTATCAGTATGCCCTACGGTGGTTTGGGACTATTGACGGCAGCTACACAGACGAGAAGGATAATGGATATGACGATGTAAGTTTTGAAGCGAAGGGGGGTGTTGACAAAACTCAACTACTCGATGGAGTGATAGTCAACACCGGCATTGTGTTTGATTGGGTACGCTTTCTTACCGGTGCCCCGCGGACCTCGTTGAGTTCGGTTCTAAGCGGCGATGTGGCTGTGCCTTTGTTGGGAGCCGGCGCCGGCAAGATTGCCCGGGAGAACTTAACACAAGCCGAGCGGAATGTTTTATATCAGATACGCGCATTTAATCGCTATCGCAAAACTTTTGTGGTTTCGATTGTTACGGGCTATTATCGTGTTTTGCAGCGAAGAGACGAGGTAACCAATTCTAAGAACAATTATAAAAGGGCGGTTGAATCAAAACAGCGTCTGGGGATGGAGGCTAAAGCCGGCCGTAAGAAGCCTTACGAGGTGGACCAGGCAGAGCAGAGGGTGCTGACAGCCGGCGATAGCTATGTACGGGCCCAGCGAAGGTATGAACAACAGCTCGATGAGTTCAAGATAACACTGTCTTTACCAACCGACGCAGAAGTTGAACTGGACCAGAATGAGTTGAAGGTGTTAGAAAAGATTGGAATAAGCCAGCCCGACTATACATTGGACGCAGCAATTGAGACGGCATTACTTCAGCGTCTGGATTTAGCTAACAGCACAGACAGTATAGATGATGCGGTGCGTAATTTTATTTTAGCTGCTGACGGTCTCGGTCCTCAACTGAATCTGACCGGCAGTATAAATGTAAATTCAAGAGAAAAAACTGATTTTAGCCAATTACAATTTCACGAGGGTGCTTATCAGGTCGGTCTTGACGTTGATTTACAGATCGGAAGAGCACACGTCTGAACTCCAGTCACATTCCTTTATCTCGTATGCCGTCTTCTGCTTGAAAAAAAAAAAAAAAAATACGAAAAAAAAAAAAAGAAGAATAAAAGATCGGAAGAGCGACGTGAAGGAAACCTAGCAACATATATGATCGTGATGGAGTCACACATAGGATGAGCTAGTAGGAGTGAAGAGAAGA
>CAJVYN010000173.1 GCA_913009355.1 uncultured bacterium
TTTTTTTTCAAGCAGAAGACGGCATACGAGATAAAGGAATGTGACTGGAGTTCAGACGTGTGCTCTTCCGATCTTAAGCAAAACAGGCATAAACCACTTTTACGCCAAAACAACTCAGTACATAAAGAAAAAAGAACAGATGGCCATCAAGAACATTATTGATGAGTTCCATAAAATTTACTATGACCCAAAACAGTTGGGAATGGTTCAACCGTTTCAAAATACATACTGGTTAGGAGCCCCTATACTTCAGTATCCTGTTGATATGTTCACCATTGCTGAAATACTATGGGAGAGACAGCCTGACTATTTAGTAGAATGCGGCACCAACAAAGGAGGTGCGTCTTTTTTCTTTGCTTCAATCTTTGAATTGATAGGCAGAGGTAAGGTTATCACAGTTGACCTTACGAGCAAGGAAATGCCGGACCACAGAGTATTCAAAGAGAGGGTTACTTGTATCGTAGGAGACAGCACGGATATTAAAGTTGTTGAAAAAATAAAGATGATGGTCAACAACAGCGGGGTTATGGTACTACTTGATAGCGACCACTCTAAGGGGCATGTTCTCAAAGAAATGGTGTTGTATTCTGACATCGTAACTATAGGAAATTATATGATTGTTGAAGACGGTACTGTAAACGGGCACCCACTACTCCCACAATACGGACCTGGCCCCTACGAGGCTATACAGGAATTCCTCTCCACGAGAAGTGACTTCGAACAGGATGAAGAAAAAGAGAAGAAACATCTCATAACATCCTGTCCATCAGGTTTCCTGAGAAAGGTAAAAAAGCTTTAAAGGAAAGAAAATGCTTATGGAAGGACGAAAAATCCTATTTTTAACCGTAGGCTGTATAAACTACGACTGCGATATTAATTTCTACGAGCCGCTGAAGCAGATTTTTTCAAATGTAATCAACTATAATTACATTGAAAAAATCAAACAAATCGGCAAGGAATCGATGAATGCAGAAATCATCGAGACAGTAAGAAAAGAAAAGCCCGATTATGTTCTGCTCCATACCTACCAGGACCAGGTAGAGATGAAAACGCTGGACACGATTGGTACATTAGGAACAAAAGTAATCGCCTGGTTCTCCGATGACCACTGGCGGTTTGAAGACTATTCGAGAATAGTAGCCAGGCACGTTTTTTGCTCGGTTACTACAGATAAGCATTCCGTTGAGAAGTATGCAAAATTGGGCCTTAATGTTATCAAGTCTCAGTGGGCGTCAAATCAGAATTATTACAAAAAAATCGACGCCAAATTTGCCTATGATGTTACTTTCATCGGGGGCGGCCATGGGAAACGGCTGGAAAATCTGCTTTATCTGGAAAACAGGGCTGTGCCGATTACTGCTTTTGGAAAAGGGTTCGGAAAATTCGTCGAATTCGATGATATGATAAAAATATTTAATGCCAGCAAAATCAATCTTAACTTTTGCGGCAGCTCCCGGAATGACGGTATCAAACAGATAAAAGGCAGAGTTTTCGAAGTGCCGATGTGCGGCGGCTTTTTGCTGACCGAATATGCCGATGGATTAGAAGAATATTACCAGATAGGTAAGGAAATAGAATGCTTCGAGAACATTGCCGAAGCGGTGGAAAAAATTTCGTATTATCTAAAGAATGATGATAAGCGAATGGAGATAGCGAATTGCGGTTATAACAGGGCATTGAAAGAGCATACCTGGGTGAAAAGACTAAGTGCGATGTTCGATGAATTAGACAGGATGCAGCCGGAACAGCCGAAGATAAGTTGTACATTTTCGCATCAGGAAAGAAAAACAAATGAACCGTCCGGAATATCTCATTCTGACAGCGAGAGTCCTCGAAAACGAATTCTGCTTACGACCTCCGCCGCCCCGGCCCAGGCCCCATTTTCAACTAAAGAAAAAAGGCCGCCTATAGGAATCGGTTTTTTGATTTCCGTGCTGCGTAACGCCGGCCACGAAGTATCTTTCATAGACAACTACTTACAGCCGACCAACTTTCTCGATACAGACTACCTTTGGAAAAACAAAATAGATTATGTCGGCATTTATGCGAATACAATTTGCTTCCGCGATACTCTCCGAATGCTGCACAAACTCGAACATTTGAGACAAACACGCAAATGGGTCGGCAAGATAATCGTAGGAGGCCCTCACACTACCGTAGCTGCAGATACCATTCCAGACTTTGTCGATTACATTGTGCAGGGGGAAGGGGAACGTGCAATTCTCGATATTGCAGACGGCAAAGTTACCGAAAGAATTGTGAATTATCCCCGCATAGAAAATCTGGATGCATTACCAATGCCCGCCTGGGATTGTTTCGTTAATTTACCCTATGACTGGAGCGTTAAGTTTTTTCAGGACAGCCCTATATTCACAATGAATACGAGTCGCGGCTGCCCGTTTAGATGTACATTCTGCTCTGTCTGCTCTGTCTGGGGCAGGAAATATACATATTTCAGCGCTGAACGAATTGTCTCCGATATTGAACATCTTATCGAACATTACGGAGTTAAAGGAATCTATTTCCGGGAGGATAATTTTACCCTTAATAAGGAAAGATTGAGCAAATTTTGTAATTTGCTTATAGAGAAAGGGATAAAGATATCCTGGGCCTGTGAATCAAGGGTCTCCAACCTCAGCAGAGAGACGGTTGAGTTGATGGCCCGCGCCGGCGCAAAGGGGTTTTATTTCGGAGTGGAAAGCGGTTCTCAAAGAATACTGGATTTATTACAGAAAGATATTACTGTCGAACAGATTAAAAATGCTTTTAAATGGTGTCATGAATTTGGTGTAAAAGCAGCAGCGAGCGTAGTCGTTGGGGTTCCCGGTGAGACCGAGTCGGATATCAGGGAAACAGCGAAGCTGTTGAAGCAAATAGAGCCAGATGTGGTTTGGCCCAATGTATTTGTAGGCATACCCGACAGCAGCTTATATCGCTTCGTATTAGATAATCGGCTGTATCAATATATCGATGACAGAGGCCTGGTTTACCTCCAGGGGCACAATAACAGAGCTAAACATTATTACGGCGACGGTCTTAACGCTTATATACCCGACAATGAAAAAAACAAGGATATGACTGACAAGCCTAAGATAAGCGTATTAATATCTGTTTATAACACCGAAAAATTCATCGAACAGGCGTTAAAGAGCATATACAGCCAGACATATCAGGATTTCGAGGTGATTATAATTGACGATGCAAGCACTGACAGGACATCTGAGATACTCGTTAAGATGAAAGATTCAAGGACGTTTATCTACAGAAATTCTGAAAACATCGGCCTGACGAAATCTTTGAATATTGGCTTGAAGTTGTGCAGAGGCGAATACATTGCCCGAATGGATGCAGACGATATTTCTCATCCCCAGCGATTTGAAAAACAGGTAAAATTTTTAGATGAAAATCCGAACTGTACAGTTTTGGGATGCTGGTGTGCCAGGATAGATTCCAACGGCGAAATCTGCGGCGCCTATGACAGACGGCCAACAGAACCTGAAGGCATTAAAACAGGATTGTTAGCTGGAAATTGTGTTGCTCACGGAACGGCAATGCTGCGAAGAGCCTCTCTGGTGGAAATCGGAGGATATAATGAAAAATATACGTATTCCCAGGACTATGACCTGTGGCTGCGATTATCAGAAATCGTAGAAATACGAAACCTGGAAGAATACTTATACAAATTAAGGTCCTGGCCGGGAACTATTTCTTTCGCAAAAGCTGAAGCGCAAAATCAATATGCCGAGCTTGCAATGGCCGAGGCGCTTCGTCGCAGGAATGGCGACAAGCCGGCGGCTGAGGCGAGTGATACCGAGTACTGTAAGCAGCAGTCAAATTCGACACCTAAATTCTCCGTAATTATGGCTAATTACAATAACTCTAAGTACATTGCCAAGGCCATAGAATCCGTGTTGAACCAAACTTTTAAGGACTGGGAGCTAATCATTATTGAAGATTGCTCGACTGATAACTCAGTGGCGATAATCAATCGGTATCTCGATGATAAGCGTATAAGGCTGATTCAGCATGAGCGGAATAGAGGTTATATTGCCGCGTTAAAGAGCGGTATCGCCAACGTTCAGTCAGAGTATTTTGGCATCCTGGATAGCGATGACTGTCTTACAAAAGATGCTGTTGAGACAATGTACTCACATCACGTTGATTTCCCCGATGCCGGTCTTATATACTCACAGTTTATGTGCTGTCACGAAGACCTTGCGCCAAGGCAGATTGGCTTCGGAGCGAAAATACCGGCAGGCAAGACCAATCTTGACGCGCATCTGGTAAGCGCTTTCAGGACTTTCAAGATGGCTGACTATCTGAAAACCTCCGGCTACGACGAGGACATACTATATGCCGAGGACAGGGACATCAGTTACAAAATGGAGGAAGTAACGCAATTGAAGTTCGTGGATAAGTGCCTGTACCTCTACAGAGAACTGCCAAGCTCACAGAGCCACGATACCACCAAGGCCTTTATCGGCAGACTAACCCGCGAGAAGGCAAAGATAAATGCTCTTATAAGAAGAACACTGGCCAAGGAACAGACAAATACGCTGGTTTCGGTGATTATGCCCGCCTACAACGCCGCTGAGTATATTACAGAGGCGATTGAAAGCGTTCTAACCCAAAGCTATAGAAATTTTGAGCTTATCCTCATCGATGACGGCTCGACAGACAATACTAAAGACATCATCGCCGGCTTCAAAGATGAAAGAATCGAATACTTCTATCAGGAAAACTCCGGGCTTGCAACCACTCATAATGTTGGGATAAAAAAATCTAAAGGCAGTTTTCTAATCAAACTCGATTCCGATGACATTATGGCGCCGGATTTTATCGCCAGACACCTGACCGAGTTCGAAAAATATCCGGAGACCGATTTGGTTTATTGTGACGACCACCTTATTGATGAGGATGGCAAGTCGATTCGGATAATTGAACGACCCGAGTACACAAACCGGAAACTGCTCATCAGGGACCTGTTCCGCTGCGGCTTTCCGGTCGTGCCGTTTAGAACCTGCATTAGAAGAAGTGTCTTTGATAAAATCGGTTTTTTTGATGAGCAGTTGGATATGGCTGAAGACTACGAGATGATGCGGCGATTCGTAAAGAAGGGCCTGAAAATACATCACTTGAGGGCGGCGTTGTATCTGCGCCGAATGACCACCGACAGTCTTTCAAGAAACTTCACTGCCCGAAAGGCAAAATCTCATTTC
>CAJVYN010000174.1 GCA_913009355.1 uncultured bacterium
ATTGTGCAAAATAACCTGCCCGTACTCTACGAACAGGTCCGGAAATTGCTCGCCGAAAAAAATAGCCGGTAACCAGCAAGCATAGTGCCGTCCAGATTTACTTATTGTTCTTGCTCATCTTTTAGCTTGTTGTCCCTGCTCACATTCTTTTTTTCTTTTAGCCCCTTCACAACTCCTTTTACGATATGACCAACAAGTATACCAATCGCTAACATCAATGCCCTTATGGGCAAAGACGCTCCCATTATCGCAGCTCCCATAAAGAACAGAAACCCAAACACGCCGTCCCAAGTATAATCGAGTCGCCTTGGTTTTCCGTGGACTTCGGCTGTTGTAGTTGAGTATTTACCACCAAAAACCTTGATAAGAAGCAATATCACTACAGCCAAAACAACAGGTGCAATTATGTATATTACCGTTGTCTATCTCCTTCCACCATTTCAGTTGTCTCACCATCTTAACAATTGCCTGTTTTAATTTAACCGATAGTTTCGGGCAAGCCCGGATAATCTGTATCGAATCCTGCTAATCATAGGACGGATAATTAGCACGAATCCATTTTTCAACCCTTTTAGAAAATGATTTGGCAACTTTTATCATTTCTGCTGTCTCTGCCTCGGTTACTTTGCCGGCCATATCGTAATCGGCTATGTTTCGTTTTCTACGGCATATATCAAGAAACTTAGCGGTTTTGAAAATGTCCTTACCCATAGCCAACTTCAAACATTCGAAGGTTGTATAATGTGCACCGAAACCCTTTACCCTGTATCCGCAACAAGCAATGACCATTTTGGCACTCTGAAGAGCAGCGTTATAAGCAGTTGCAAATCTTCTATCAGCAGAGAGCCCCTCCAAATCTACATCGGCATCGCCCTGGCAACCACCGCCCGAAGATCGTCCAACTCTTTACGGGATGTTTGGTGCCTGTCAATTTTGCCTTGATTCAGTAAGTTTCGCCAACTCATCAGCAGTTCCTATAATAAATATTTTTTTAGACTCTGATACGGAAGTTACGAAGTGATGTTTGGTCTTGAATTTTTCTCGCCATTCTTTCACTGAATATACAGTCGGGTTAATTTCCCTGCCTGTTTTATCCTGGGTATCAGTAATAGCGTCAACGATCTTGCCAAAGCTGCACGAACCTATAACCACCAGGTCAACATCGCTGCCTGGCCTGACAGAACCTCTGGCAAAACTACCGTAAACAAAAGCTACTTTTACTCTGTTGGATAACGGCTTTAAGACCTTTTGCAATAGAGCAACTGTGCCAGCGGTTTTACGAAGTAGGCAGGCAAGTTCCGCAAAAAATGGGCTGTCCGTATTGGCCTGGTAATACGTACGATTACCGTCCCTGCTCTTATTGACTATTTCCGCATTGGCAAGGCCGGCAAGTTCTCGCCTTGCGGTCCCTAAAGCGCAGCCGGTTTTTCGGGCAATATCACGCAAATACCAGCTTTGTTGAGGACTGGCTAATAGTAAAGCCAGCACTTTTTTTCGCACTTCGGGGAAAAGCCAATCAATCGGATTTTTCTTAGTCGTTCGCATATTGCGCACGATTGTGCGCTAAAAGCATACGAAAGTCAACCTTAAACAATGGTGGGTTGAAATAATTGTTGACTATGGTTTCAGAAAGCGTAAAATACCGTAAGGTGTTTTTGTCAATAATTTTGTAGAACTCATAACTTAACAGGTAATAAGGAGTTATCTATGAAAAAGAGAACAAGCGAAAAAAAATGTGCGGTGTCACGGAGGGATTTTATCAAAGCATCGGCGGCGGTATCGCTGGCGGCCTTGACCTCCGGTACGAAATATGTTTTTGCCGCAGGTTCTGATAAGCTGCGTGTGGGCCTGATCGGCTGCGGCAGGCGCGGAACGGATGCTGTAAAAAACTGCCTTGATGCCTCAGATGGCGTTGAAATTGTGGCTATGGGAGATGTTCTCAAGGATCGTCTGGACAGCTCGCTCAGTGAGCTTAAAAAGGCAGGGGGCGACAGAATAAAGGTAACCGGGGATACCTGCTTTATTGGTTTTGATGCTTATAAGAAGGTCATCGCAGGCGATGTAGATATGGTCATTCTGACTACACCGCCGCACTTTCGACCAGCGCAGTTCAAAGCTGCTGTGGAAGCGGGCAAGCACGTCTTTATGGAAAAGCCGTTAGGCGTTGACCCGGTAGGCGTTCGTTCGGTGTTCACTTCGGCTGAGCTGGCGAAAAAGAAAGGCCTGTCGGTTGTGGTAGGCGCTCAGCGGCGCCATCAGCCCCATTATCTGGAGATTATGAAGCGCATCCATGGCGGTGCAATCGGCCAGATTGTTACTGCCCAATGTTACTGGAACTGGGACCAAATGAATTGGCATTTTTATCATAGAAAGCCGGAATGGTCCGATATGGAATGGCAGATTCGCTGCTGGCCTTATTTCACATGGCTTTCAGGCGACCATATTGTTGAGCAGCACCTTCACAACATAGACGTAATCAACTGGGCACTGCAGGCTCATCCGGTTAAGGCGCTGGGTATGGGCGGCCGAGAGGTACGGACAAGCCCTGAGTATGGCAATATCTACGACCATTTCGCAGTTGATTTTGAGTATCCCAACGACGTTCATGTTATGAGTATGTGCAGGCAGATGGAACGTTGCACCGGCCAGATATCGGAGAGAGTGGTGGGCACAAAGGGCTGGGCATACACCGATAGTGTCAACGGTTATATCGAAGGGCCGAACGCCTACAAATACGAGGGACCGAACCTGGACCCGTATGTGGCTGAACACGCCGACCTAATCGCCAGTATTCGTGAGGGTAAACCCCTTAACGATGCCCGACAGGTCGCAGAAAGTTCTTTAACGGCGATAATGGGTCGAATGAGCGCATATACCGGCCGAGCACTGAAGTGGGACTGGGTGATGAAAGACTCCAAGCTGGACCTGTCGCCGCCCAAGTACGAGTTCGGCGATTTGCCGGTACGGCCGGTAGCAATTCCCGGCAAGACGAGATTGATATGAACGGTTTGACTTTGGTTTCCAGCGGAAGAAAAAGGAATATAGGTTAATGGCGCTTTTATTGGGATACGATGTAGGAAGCTCGTCAATAAAAGCGACGTTGATGGAAGCCGAAACGGGTACGGTACTGGCAACCGCAACCTCACCCGAAAAAGAGCTGGAGATTATCGCACACAGTTCAGGTTGGGCTGAGCAGCATCCCTGCGTATGGTGGGACAATATCAAATCGGCTACCCACCAGATTAAGGCCAAAGCGGGATTTAACGCTTCTGACGTGCAGGCAATCGGGATTTCTTACCAGATGCACGGCCTGGTGGTCGTGGATAAGAATTTGGAGGTTCTAAGGCCTGCGATAATCTGGTGTGACAGCAGAGCGGTGCAAACCGGTGAGCAGGCGGCAGAGGATATCGGGACCGAAAAGTGCCTCGAGAGACTGTTCAACCTGCCCGGAAACTTCACAGCATCGAAGCTGAAGTGGGTTATGGAAAACGAGCCGGATATTTATTCCAGGATTCACAAAATAATGCTGCCCGGCGATTATATCGCAATGAAAATGACCGGCCGGATAACAACAACTCCGTCTGGCCTGTCCGAAGGGATAATGTGGGATTTCGAAAGAGACGAAATAGCTGAATTTGTCCTCGATAATTTTGGTTTTTCTGCTGACCTGATTCCGGAAACAACCCCCACATTTTCCGTCCAGGGTCAGCTAACCGCAAAGGCTGCTGATGAATTGGGGCTTGAGCGCGGGACAAAGATAGCCTACAGAGCTGGCGACCAGCCCAATAATGCCTTTTCTTTGCAGGTATTACATCCCGGCCAGGCCGCAGTTACCGCCGGCACTTCGGGCGTGGTGTACGGAATAAGTAACAAAAAAGATTACGATAAATATTCGAGAGTGAATACATTCGTTCACGTCAATCATACCTCCGGCAGTCCCAGCTATGGCGTATTATTATGCCTTAACGGGACAGGAATCTTAAACAGTTGGTTGAAACATCATTTTGTAAGCAACGATAAAAGTGTCTTGACGTACGAGCAGATGAATGAGCTTGCCCTGGAAGTTCCTGTCGGCTCTGATGGTTTGGTTATATTACCTTACGGCAACGGCGCCGAAAGAACGCTGGAGAATAAAAATATAGGAGCGTCTGTTCACGGTTGGAATTTTAATATACACAGAAAGGCTCACTTCCTCCGGGCTGCTCAGGAAGGAATCGTTTTTGCACTGAATTTCGGCCTTGAAATAATGCACGAGGCCGGTGTGGATGTGCGTACTGTGCGAGCCGGTAATGCGAATATGTTCCTTAGCCCTTTGTTCAGCGAGGCCTTTGCGACAGTAACCGGCTCTGTCGTGGAGCTGTACAACACGGACGGCTCCCAGGGCGCAGCAAGAGGAGCAGGAATTGGGGCCGGAATTTACGCCGATTATGAAGATGCATTTGTCGGCCTGGACTGTAAGCGGGTTATTGAACCGAATGAAAATCTAAAATCGGCTTACAGAGAAGCTTATGAAAACTGGCTTGACGTCCTTCAGTCTCAGCTCGGCTCAACGAATTAAAAAACGGATTAGCCGTTAAGAACAAAGTCACGAAGAAAATAAAAGTGAGCTAAAGTGAAAATCAAATATTAAAAATTAAATATCAAAATTGTGGAGTTGCCGCTTTGCGGCAACGACTTCCTTAATTTTGATTTTTGCATTTTTATTTTTTATTTTTCTTTACTTTAGGCACTTTACACTTTTGATAAGGAAGTTTAATTATGACTGAGTATTTCCCGGAAGTAAAAAAGGTCAGCTACGAGGGTCCTGATTCGACGAATCCTCTCAGTTTTAAGTACTATAACAGTGATGAAATTGTGCTTGGCAAAACGATGGCCGAGCACCTTCGTTTTGCGGTCTGCTACTGGCATACTTTCAAGGCCCTTGGAGCCGACCCGTTCGGCCCGGGTACGATGCTCCGCAGCTACAACGATTCCAGCGACCCGATGAAAGTCGCCGAAATGACGCTCGAAGCTGCCTTCGAGTTCTTCAGCAAGCTGAGCGTTGGTTTCTGGTGTTTTCACGACAGGGACATCGCCCCCGAAGCTGATAGTCTCGCTGAGACCAACTCTCGTCTCGACAGAATTGTCGAAAAGGCCAAAAAGCTCCAGGACCAAACCGGAGTCAAACTGCTCTGGGGTACCAGCAACGCCTTCTCACACCGCCGTT
>CAJVYN010000175.1 GCA_913009355.1 uncultured bacterium
CGAGATAGAGGATTTAAGCCTTATAGACTTCAGTGGTGGCGTAGCAGATCTGGAAGGCTATATTGCGGATTATATTGAGGATACGAACATATACTACCTGACCGTCAACGCCAGTAAAAGCCAGGACGGCAGCAAGGTTTATCTGATGGTAATAAACAAGAATATGTATGATAACATAACCGCAACCATCGCTTTACGAGATTTTGTTCCGGCTGAGCAGGCAGAAGCCTGGGTTCTAAACGGACCCAGTGTGGACGCTACCAATGAAGACGACCCTAATAACGTAAAGGTAGTGTATAAAAGCTTCAAAATAAACGGTAACAGTTTTGAATTCACCTTCGAACCCCATTCCCTGACGGCTATGGAAATTACATATAACGGCCCGGTCGATTTGGGACGTGCCTGGGCTCCAAGCCCTGATGATGGAGCTACAGATGTGGACAGAGATGTGGGACTTAGCTGGGAGCCGGGAGACTGGGCTGCCAGCCACGATGTGTACTTCGGCACCAACCCGGACGTAACCAACAATCCCAATGAAGTTACGGTCGAGCCGAACTATCCTGTCGGGACACTTGACTTAGGCCAGAGTTACTACTGGCAGGTCGATGAGGTTAATGACTCTGATACCAACAGTCCGTGGCCAGGTTATCCCTGGAACTTTACGACAATAGACTATCTTGTCGTAGATGATTTTGAGGCATACGCTAACTCTGCCGATTTGCGGAATACGTGGACCAATCAGGGGGGGGCAACTCTGTATCTTGAAACGGGGGCTGTAGATCCGAATAAAGTACACAGTGACTCGCAGTCAATGAATATGGATTACGGTAATACCTCTAATCCGTACCGTTCCGCGGCCTGGCGTGCACCTAACGACCCGAATTGGACCAGGGATGGTGTAAAGGCATTGTATTTGTGGTTCGTCGGTAACGCGACTAATGACAGTACACAGATGTATGTAGAGCTGGAAGATGCAAACGCCAACACGGCGGAGATAGTATATACCGACACCAACGGCATCCCGGACGCTAATGCAATCCAATTGGAAGATTGGACGGTCTGGAGAATTGAGCTGCAGGATTTCGTCGATGCCAACAACGTGGACCTGGCGAACGTTGCCAAGCTTACTATCAGCCTCGGCGACGGAGTAACTCCCGGAGGGTCAGGTGATGTGTGGTTTGACGATATCAGACTGTATGTGCCCAGATGCCTTGTTGCGTTGGATGCCGATTTCAATGGCGATTGCCTGATTGACCTCAAAGATTTTGCCGGCCTTGCCCAATCCTGGCGGCAACCATTGAATTGGGCAGAGCTGGCTGTCTTAGCTGAATACTGGCTTGTACCGCAGTTGTGGCCGTAATGAGGAGCACTCCAGAAATAGAGTGTTTTTTTGCGGATTATATGGAATTTTGGGCCTAAGTGGCCCTTGTTACTACCGCCAATCGTTAGGGTAGTAGATAGACTTAGCCTGGATGTCAAACTTTCTGTACAGCCCTTCTACCAGCGCCTCTGTCCTTTTTATCTGAAAGTCAGTCGGGCGGGCGGTTCTGCTGTCGGCTATAATGCAAATACGGATAGTCTGGCCGCTGCCATACCAGGTTTGGCCCGGTATGATTGACCATTGTCTCTGCCATTTTTCGGTTGGTAGTATCTGGCCGTCACCGGCGCCGAGGCCATTGCAGATAACAAAGTGGCAGTTGATATCCTCCGGACCGGCCAGGCCGCTGAGCACCGCTAACTGCTCTATGTTGCCGGCTCTGGTATCACTATAGTAAATTTCGATGCGATTCCATCGGCCCGGACGCTGGGCAGCTCGAGAGAAAATAGCTTTTTCAACAGGGTCAAGCCGATAGTAACTCGAAAGAGCAAACGGGCCGGCAGAGGGAGGATTATTGCCCAGGGCCATTAAAACTATTGCCCCGGCTGTCATTGAAATCAGCAGTGCTGCTAAAACTTTCGCCACCCGTGGCTGATTTGACATAGCTCCATCCTTGAAAAGCACCTTGAAAATCTACCGACCAGTTCCCGCAGAAGGTATGGCTTTCTTATATATCAAACATCGGCGCTTGCCAATAAATTACTTCAATTTTTGCTGAAAATTCCGTAATTTATCTTCGTGACATCAGCCTAAAACAGTACCGGCTTTTCGGATATCCAATAAAAAGCTTGACTAAATGTACCTGCCTTGATACAACACTGCTCGACAAGTTTTCAAGGGAAGGGTATTTATGTCTGAACTCGATGTTGTAAGAGACCTTGCCAAACAAACCCTGACAATACCAACATCAACCGGTGATGCTGATAATTTCCTTTGGTGCCGTGCCCAGCGATTAGCGCATAATGTTGAGCATATCTGCCAACTGCCGGAACTGGCTAAAGACGGCTTACAGATAGACCGCTTTTGTCTGATAGCGGCGACATATTTCAGCATGGCCAGCCATCTCAAGACAGAAAAAACCACAGCTAAATCAGCACTTTCCAATGCCAATAGCGACTATTTGCTGGATTTTTGCACTAAGGTTGTTGAGGAGAAACTTGAGTCCTGCGTAGATAAAGCAAGAATTAAGAAGATAAATACGATTATCACTGAAAGCAACGGCCATTTCACCAAGAGCGCCGAAGCGATGATACTTTCCGACGCCCGCAACCTGGATGATATGGGGGCAACAGGGATTTTTAATGAATTCAGGCGGCTTGCTTACCACGGCAAAGGGGTCTGTGACGCCCTGCAAAGCTGGAAGAAGAAAGTAGATTACCGGTACTGGCAGGCACGTCTGAAAGAAAGTTTTCGATTTGAGGACGTACGTAAACTTGCTGAACAGAGACTTGCCGCCGCTGAACACTTTATGAACCAGCTTAAGCTCGAAACAGACGCACAGGACCTGAGAGAATTGATTATCAAAAAAATGGACTTCGCCGTTCCAAACAAATAATCAACTCAAACTGACCGATGGCCAGTTTGAAAAATCAAAATGCAAAGTGAGCTAAAGTGAACTAAAGTGAGCTAAAGTGAGCTAAAGTTAAAAAAAATTCCACAACTTTAGGCACTTTACATTTTAGGCACTTTAGGCATTTTTCTCACTGGGTTAAAAGGCCGACAAAAGAGAAAGAAGAAAATGGCATTAAAGTTTCGTCCATTATCTGCTGAAGAAATCACACGGCTGACCAGCCAGGGCTGCAGCTGCTCCGATTGGGCAAACGTTCAGGCAGCCGAGGGTTTTGACCCGGCAAGAGTAAAATCAACGCACTTTTCAGGCAGTGTAAAGCTGGGGGTGTTTGAAAAGGATATCCCTTTTTTCGGCGGAGTTACGAAACCGGCTGGAATCAGTAACGCAACAATTCACAACTGCACAATCGGCAATAACGTATATATCAACCAAATCAGAAATTATATCGCCAACTATTACATCGAAGATGATGTAATAATCGAAAATGTCGATTTGCTCGCAGTTGAGGGGTCAAGCTGCTTCGGTAACGGCACGGAAATAGCTGTTCTTAACGAGGGCGGCGGCAGAGAAATACCAATTTATGACCACCTCTCCGCTCAACTCGCTTATATAATAGCTGTTTACCGGCACAGGCCGAAAGTAATTGAAAACCTGCGAAAAATAATCGCTGCCTACACCAACTCTGTTACCTCGTCTATGGGGGTGGTGGCAAGCCATGCGAAACTTATCAACTGCCGAACTATCAAGAATGTTAAGATAGGCCCGGACAGCCACTTAGAGGGAGTTGATAGATTGGAAAACGGCTCGATTAATAGCTGCCGACAGGACCCTGTTTATATCGGGCAGGCAGTTTCAGCAAAAGATTTTATCATCTGCTCCGGCTCAAAAATTACCGACGGAACAATAATCTCCAAATGCTTCGTCGGCCAGGGCTGTGTATTAGCAAAACAGTATTCTGCGGAAAACTCTGTGTTCTTCGCAAACTGCGAATGTCTCCAGGGAGAAGCCTGTTCGATATTCGCAGGGCCTTACACTGTTACACATCACAAATCCACATTACTGATTGCAGGGCTGTTTTCCTTTCTGAACGCCGGCAGCCAAACGAACCAAAGCAATCATATGTACAAGCTGGGCCCTGTTCATCAGGGAATAATGGAAAGAGGCTGCAAGACAGCCAGCGGGTCACATATGCTCTGGCCGGCAAAGGTCGGGGCGTTTAGCGTTGTGATAGGCAGACATTACGGACATCCGGATACGTCCGATTTGCCTTTTTCATACCTGACCGAAATCGACGGCAAAAGCGTTCTTGTCCCGGGCGCTAATCTGCGCAGCGTCGGAACTGTTCGAGACGCTCAAAAATGGCCTAAGCGTGACAGGCGCAGAGATATCAGAAAACTTGACTACATAAATTTCAAACTTTTAAGCCCATATACGATTCAAAAGATACGAAGCGGCTGTGATCTGCTTGTAAACCTTAAAGCAACATCCGGGAAAACTGTCGATTACCTTACCTGCCACAACGTCAAGATTAAGATTTCATCCATTGACAATGGCATTAAACTTTACCAAATGAGTATCGAGGAGTTCGTAGGCGATTGCCTGATTAAACGACTGGAAAACAGGCGGTTCGAGACAATAGACGAACTTCGAGCGGCTCTGTCGCCGAAAACTAATGTAGGGATGGGCAAATGGCTGGATATGGCCGGGCTGCTGGCGCCGGAGGAAGGTGTACGGGAAATGCTCGGCTGTATTGAAAACAGCACTATCAGCACAGGCGAGCAACTAAGTGAAAGTTTCCAGTCAATGTATGATAATTACCAGGTCTATGAGTGGGCCTGGACGGCAAAGCTGTTACAAGAGCGTATGGGTAAAGCCGTTGAGAAAATAACAGCAGACGATGTTGTCGAACTGGTAACAAAATGGAAAACAGCTGTCGAAAAATCCGGCTCGCTGCTCTGCACCGATGCTCAAAAGGAATTCGCCGCCGATGCTCGAATCGGATACGGCCTTGATGGCAATGAAAAAACAAAAGATGCTGATTTCGAAGCGGTGAGAGATCGGAAGAGCGTCGTGTAGGGACAGAGTGTAGATCTCGGTGGTCGCCGTATCATTAAAAAAAAAACAACCACCCCCCCGCCCCCCCCCCCCTCCCCCCTCCCCCCAACCCAACGCTTCACACCCACACTGTCGCGCCCCGCTC
>CAJVYN010000176.1 GCA_913009355.1 uncultured bacterium
TAGGGTGTCTGTGTACGTGTATGTGTTAGACTACGAGCATGATTTTTTTTTCTTTTTCTCTTTTTTTTTTTCAAGCAGAAGACGGCATACGAGATAAAGGAATGTGACTGGAGTTCAGACGTGTGCTCTTCCGATCTATGCTTTTGCCGTAACTGTTCTTCAATGCCTTCACTCTGCCAAAGGCACATCCTGCCAGCACCACATCGCCCTTGCGTAGTCGGCCTTCCTTAATCAACAGCGTCGCCACCACCCCTCGCCTGGCCGACATTTTCGCCTCAACGACCCAACCCGTCGCAGGGATAGTGTCATCGGCTTTGAGTTCGAGCAATTCGGTTATATAGTCGATATGTTCAAGCAAATCGTCGATACCTTCACCGGTAATCGCGCTGGTTTTCACAACTTCGGTCTGGCCTCCCCATTCAACTGGCGCCAACTCATGTTCGGCTAACTGTGAGTAAACACGATTATAATCAACGCCTGGCAAATCTATTTTGTTCAATGCCACAATAACCGGCACTTCCGCCGCTTTGGCGTGCGCTATCGCCTCGATGGTTTGTGGCATCACCCCGTCGTCGGCGGCAACCACCAGCACAACCACATCGGTCATATTGGCGCCCCTGGCTCGCATAGCTGTAAAGGCTTCATGTCCCGGCGTATCGAGGAATGTTACCTTGCTATCGCCCCGGCTAACCTGATATGCGCCGATATGCTGTGTAATCCCCCCCGCCTCGCCGGCGGTAACTTGCGTTGACCGTATCTTATCCAGCAGGCTGGTCTTGCCGTGGTCAACGTGGCCCAGCATTGTAGCCACAACCGACCGATTTTTGAGATGCTTTTTGGGACGTTCTTCAAATTCAGTGCGTATCTGCTCTTCAAGCGTACTCCTGCGTTCTACGGTCAACTCACAGCCGAATTCCAGAGCAACCAGTTCTGCGACATCGGGACTTATAACTTGATTAGCCGTAGCCATTACGCCCTGCTGCATCAACTTAAAAATAATATCCGTTGATTTAGCCGCCAAAGCTGCAGACAGCTCTTTTACGACAACCGGCTCGCTTACAACAGCTTTTGTCGGCCTGGCAATTACAGCAGTGCCGCCACTATACTTGGTAGCGATTTTCCTGCTCGGCCTTAATCGCAGCCCTTCACCGCCAGCCGCACTAAGCCGTGCCCGTCTTTCTTCAATATCTCTTTGCCGCCGTTGATTATCGAATTTAGACCTTTTTACAGTCTCCACTTCCCGGCCGCCTTGCCGGCGTCCATGCGTTCTCTCTCCGTGTCGTTTTGGCGGCCGTTTCCCATCCTTTGTCGAAGTTAAAGCTGATTGACCACCCTGCTGCCCGCCACCCATCAACGGCTCGGTAACAGGTCCATCATGTCTGACTCTCGGCCTCGGCCTTGCCCTTACCGGTCGTTTCGGCTCCGGCGATTCGACTCGAACAACCTGTGGTCCGCTCAGTTTAGCCGGTTCTGGCTTTTCCAACATTGGCCCGGCAGGCAATATCAGTTCTGGTTCCTGTTCTTTGGGTTCTTCTGTCGGTTTTGGCTCTTCTACGATTACAGCAGTTGTTCCCGCAAGCTGGGATTCTGGCTGTTCCGTTCCTGTTGCGGCAGCTGTTTCGACTGCGGGCTCAGTATCTGGCTTGGTCTGCTCTACTTTCTCTGTTTTCGTTTCTTTTGCCGGCTCTTTGGGCTTCGGTTTCTTTCTAACCCGAACTTTCTTTAAATCTACTTTTTTTGCCGTCTCAACCGTTGTTGTATGCTCTCCCTCGCTGAACCATTCGCGAATAGTCGCCGCCAGACCAGCCGAAATCGTGGACATATGATTCTTAATGTCCAGATTCTCGTCCTGGCATTTTCTCACAATCGAAGAGCTTTTTACACCAAGCTCTTTTGCCAAAATGTAAACTCTTGTAGCAGCCATTTTTAATTTCGTATCACGCTTCACACTTCACGAGATACTCTTCACGTTTTCATTGTTCATTATCCGCTGATTCTGTCTGCTGAGCCATCTGTTTTTCCGCCTGGTTCTGTTTCGCCTCAGCCGCCAGTTGTTTTGCCTCTTCGACTGCAGCCGCAACCAACTTTTCAGCAAGGTCAGCGTCTATATTCAGCTCTTTAATCAACGGCCCAGCCCCCACATCATCCAAATCCAAAACGGATATAATGCCCAGTGCAATCAGCTTGTCAACCATCATATCATCAGCGGCTTGGACATTTTTAACACAATTCGTCAATCGCTCAACACCCTGATTGTATTCTTCCGGCGTTAGTATATCGATATCCCATCCGGTCAGTCTCGCAGCCAATCGCACGTTCTGGCCATGCTTTCCGATAGCCAGACTGAGCTGGTCTTCATCCACAACCACAGTCGCTCTTCCCAATTCGAAACACAGGGCGATTTCGCTGACCTTTGCCGGCATCAGCGCATTTGTGATAAGCACTTGCGAAGACTCATTCCAGCGGACGATGTCTATTTTTTCACCGCCGAGTTCCTCGACTATGCTCTTTATTCTACTGCCCCTGACCCCCACGCACGCCCCCACAGGGTCCACCTTATCATCGAGCGAAGCGACCGCCACTTTGGTTCGGTACCCTGCCTCTCGTGCCAGCACCCGTATTTCAATAATATTTTCCGCAATTTCCGGCACTTCCAACTCGAACAATCGGCGGATAAAATCGGGATGCGTTCGGGAAAGAATGATTTTGACCTGGCTCGGTGCCTCTCTGACATCGAGAATCATACATCGAATTCTCTCACCGGGCCGATGTGTCTGGCCCATTATCTGTTCAGCTTTTGGCAGAAAGGCTTCAGTGCGATGGCTCAGGTTAATGAGCAGCGTCCCCCCTTCGTACCGCACTACTGAGCCGCTTATGATTTCACCTTTTCGCTGGACGAACTCGGCATAGATACTATCCCTCTCATCCGCCCTTATTTTCTGTATCATCACCTGCTTAGCCGTCTGTGCCGGGATTCTGCCGAGTTTCTTTATATCGATTTGCTCCCCGTCCTTGAAGGCGGTAACCTCACCGCTGCTTCGGTCGATATGTACGACCATCTCGCTGTCCATCTCACCGAAATGCTTTCTGGCAGCCGAGATCATAGCTTCTTCCAAATCGACAAATATGGATTCCCTATCGATATTTCTATCGCGTGCAATATTATCAACGATTCTCACTAATTCCGGGTTCATCGTTTTTTCTCTTCCTAAATTCAGCGCCATTTTTTTTACTACCCCGGCACCCAAAATTGATACCGGGCAAAAAAAAGTGGAAACTATTTAGAGTTTCCACACTTCAAGAGCACGCCAAAAATAAACAGAGGTTACAGTTCGCTTTTTTTACATCAGCTGCCTCCGATAGCGGGCCTGATTTCGCGACAAGTCGCAAAAACAGTTTCCCAGCAACGAACCTCGTTCATCTTTCGACACGCTCTGAAAAGGCGAAAACGCCACTTTCCAAGCCACCATTTGCGCAAAAGCGCAGCCGCCCAAGTCGCTTATCACTTTAGGCCGCACTGTTCACTAACCCTGTCAAACTCATTTGCTCACACCTTGTTATTTAGGTTTCGGCTTTGGCAGCCCTTCACTAAATCCTTAATAGCCGGATTCATTATAGTTAAATCGTCCAACCTGTCAACCGCAATAACTTTTTTACTGGATTTGCATAATTTTCAGCCCGAATCGGACGCAAAAACACCTCTAACAGCCGGAAATTCACTAATCAATTATCACGATATTTTCCGGCGTCGCCACCACATCTCTATGGCCGGGGCCGAGAAGCTTCTTTATCTCAGCACTGTGCTTACCCGCACAAGCCCGCAATTGAGAACTGCCAAGGTTCGTAACTGCCTTGGCATCATCGTTAAGCATAACGACACTGCCGGCCTCGAACGAACCCTTCACGGATATTATACCGCTGGGCAGAAGGCTTTTATGGCCTCTGACCGCTCTCATCGCACCATCATCGATATTTATTGTCCCCGCAGCGGTACTGTTAAGAATCCATCTTAAACGGTTACTCAGCTTTCGTTTGGGCATGAAGACCGTACCGATTTGTTCGCCTGCGATAATCCTTTCGACGACATTTTTCAATCTGCCGTCCGCCAGGACTATCCGACATCCTGCGTTAGAAGCAATCTTTGCCGCCTCTATTTTGGTTTTCATTCCGCCCGTGCCGTGCCTGCTTCCTCTGCCTGCTGCGTTTCGCTCAATTTCTTCGGTTATCTCATAGACAGCGGGCATCGGTTCAGCGTCGGCAAATTTTCGTGGATCTTTATTGTAAAGAGCGTCGATATCGCTGAGCATAATCAGCAAATCGGCATCGATTTTACTGGCGACCAGCGCACTTAGCTTATCATTATCACCGAAGGCCGAGCCGATTTCATCGGTACTCACACTGTCATTCTCGTTGAGGACAGGCACAACGCCCAGCTTCAGCAGTGTCTCGATGGAATGACGAAGATTCAGGTAGGTCTTTCTGTTATTGAGCACTTCGGTAGTGAGCAGTACCTGAGCGACAGTAACGCTATAGCGTGCGAATGCTTTTCGATACTCCGCCATCAGGAGTGGCTGTCCGATAGCCGCACAGGCCTGTCGCATTTTCGTGCCCTTTACTTTACCAGCCAGACCCAACTGCCCGGCCCCCATCCCAATAGCGCCCGAACTGACGATGACAACTTGCCTGCCTGTCGCCAGCAGTGAGCTTATCTGTCGCGCTATTCTGCGGACATACGCCACATCCACACTATCATCTTTCGTTAGAATGTTAGTACCGATTTTTACAACTATTCGTTTTGCTTTACTAAAATCCCGCATTGTTCCACCAATTAGTTATGTTTTATTTTTACCAGCCTTACCGGGGATTATTTTTTATATTTTACCGTTCTCCGGTCGCCGATTATTACTGCCTGTAATTTGCTGCAGGGTCTCGTGCTTCACTATAAATATATTTTTTAGATCGGAAGAGCACACGTCTGAACTCCAGTCACATTCCTTTATCTCGTATGCCGTCTTCTGCTTGAAAAAAAAAAACACACCTCCCCCCCCCCCCCACCCCCCCTCCCCCATTGACATTACAACTCACAACCACTCATCAA
>CAJVYN010000177.1 GCA_913009355.1 uncultured bacterium
AATATTGAATAGAGTATTAGAGCGAGACAGGAATGTTTTTATCCCATTTGAATCAGATATATAAAACATCTAACAAATTGATGGTCATGAATTCTCAACCGCGTGACCCTTTTTGAAATTGATTAGTTTGAGAAATGCAAACGATAAATTAGCATATTAATACTATACAGGTTGAGAATCAGACATCATAGCGTTAGACAAAAAAATAACATGATAAATGCAACTACATTACTATGGCTTCTTTTTTATTTGCCGCACAACCATCAATAGGGCACTTAACCCCGATGTTAACTATCGCCAAGCAGATGCGGGCAGAGGGGCATACAATTGTTTTTGTTTGCTCTGCTCCTGCAAAAGCAACAAATATTATTACCATCAGTGGCTTTCGGCTCCTCAATGTGAGACCGTCAATATCCACTTTAGGATTCTTTTTACTACCTTTTACTTCTGGGTACGTAGAAACCTTTATGGCAGTTAAACTATTCTTCAGCGGACTTTATCACTATGCTCGTACCCTCGGTCAGGTTTTAGATGAATTACAGCCTGATGCTGTGGTGTCTGATTTCGCTTTTCCGGGAGCATGTCTGGCAGCAGAATCGAGGGATACTCCGTATATAGTTATTTATCATGCAGGGCTTTGTTTCAAAGGGACAGGAATTCCACCTTTTGGTAGTGGTTTGCCTATTGGTGAAGCTTGGGGGCGAAAAGGAAAATCATATCGTTTTATGTCTGATTTTCTGGAGCGCAGCATGAATCGTACTCTTGATCGCACCCGCAGACGATTGGGCCTGCAACCTATGGAAAAGGGAGGCTTGATATCCATTTTGTCACCATGGCTAACTTTAGTGCTCACAGCCGAAGCTATTGAAATGCCTCGATTCCCTTTACCACTTACAACCTTTTTCATTGGGCCATGTTTTGCTGACCAACAGAATATCCGAGCAAGCGATTTTCCATTTGACCAGTTATCTAAAGATAAACCGAAGATTTACGTTTCACTGGGGACTGTGTTTAACAAAAGGCCCAAGATTTTTAGTAAAATCATTAAGGCACTTGCCGATGGTCGTTGTCAACTTATCGTTAGTGCGGGCAGTGCTTTTGCTAAGTTACGATCTCAACGTATTCCTTCCAATGTCCTGTTGTTTGAGAGTGTGCCGCAGGTTGAAGTGCTTTCTCATGTGGATGTGGTCATCAGTCATGGTGGCAACAACACAGTTAACGAAACGTTGGCAGCCGGTAAGCCTCTGCTTGTAATGCCCGTGGGTGGTGAACAAGGGGACAACGCCAGCCGTGTTGTATACCTTGGGGCCGGTTTACGGACAAAAAATGTTGATAAATCAACTCCTCAAGAGATTGTAGATAAAGTAAACCGTTTGATAGAAGAACCAAATTTTCGTCAGTGCACAGAAGAGATTGCTAAGACACTATCTTTGATGCAAGGGCCAGTCATGGCGGCACGGTTTATTGAACAAATTGTAAAAAGCAGACAACCTATAGTACGTCCCGAAGGGTATCCACTCACAGTCACTAGTAAGACTGTGCCACCATGGGAATTTTAGTGCTAATTGGAAAATTGTCTAACAAAAAGATGGAGAGGGATGCAGACCAGCGGACACTTTTTTGCCTTGCGTAAGTTTTATGTTTTGCGAATTATTTTTCATGCTATCCATGCCTTACAGGTCTGCACCCCTCATCCTAATCGTTATAAGTACAAAAAATGAACAAAAAAACATTCGAACAATATCAGTTTATTAGACTTTGGGAGCATGATGTCAATTTAGCATTTTATACTCTTAAGATGAGTTATTGTCAAATCTGGTGTATGGCAAGTTGATTCAAGCGGCGGCCTGATCGACTGCTTTCACCTCGATTCCATCTTTAAATTTGATTCCTGTTACAACCTTAGCCAGGTAATCGAACCCGCGTAATCTCCTCCACCTCTTTTCAGCACACTGTCCGAGTTTAAACATCATATGTAACATGCCCTCACGCGTTAGGCAGCCTTTAGAGCGTTTGGTGCGATGTCGGATAGTTCCGAAGGTCGATTCAATCGGATTGCTTGTACGGATGCTCTGCCAGTGCTGTGCCGGGAAATCGTAGAAAGCCAATAGCTCCTCATGGTCTTTCTGCAGGCACTGTGCAGCCTTCGGATACTTCACCTCGTACGTTTCGACAAACAGGTCAAAGGCTTTTTCAGCATCCGCCCTGCTCTCAGCCTGCCAGATTTCATGCAGCGCCTGCTTCGCTTTCAGCTGGACAGATTTTGGCAGGCAGTTCAGAATGTTCAAGGTCTTGTGCATCCAGCACCGCTGCTGTCGGCTCTCCGGATACACTTCCTCAAGAGCTGCCCAAAAACCCATGGCACCGTCGCCAATGGCCAACTCGGGAATATTCATCCCACGCGACTTCAGCTTCAGCAATACTTCCCGCCAACTCTGCGTGGACTCTCGTACGCCGTCCTCAATTGCCAGAAATCGCTTCTGACCACGTTCATTCACTCCGATTACCACCAGTGAACACAGCTTCGTCTGCTCTGCCCTCAACCCGCTGTATACACCATCCGCCCATACATAGACCCAACGGTCTTTATCCAAAGGGGTATCGCACCAGTCACCATACTCTTTTGCCCAGATCTTTTTTAACCGGGATACCACTGCCGGGGACAATCCCGTTGCATTAGGCCCAACCAATACTTTCAACGCTTCACTCATCTCTCCCGTTGATATCCCCTTTAAATACAGCCACGGCAACGCTGCTTCCAGTGATTTCGTTTTCCTCACATATGGCGGCACCAATGCAGAGCGAAACGTAACGGGTTTCCCTGCCCTGGAGCGAACCTTTGGTATCCGCACCGTTACCGGGCCAACTCCGGTTTGCAGCTCTCGCTTAGGATGATACCCATTGCGTACTACTCCTGTTTTGCCGTCTTCCGTTCTTCGTTCTGAGTAGCTTGACAGTAGCTCCTGAAGTTCACCTTCTACCGCTCGGTATATCAACTGTTCTGATCCTTTCCTCAATAATTCTGTCAATGGATCTACTTTCTGCTCTTGACCTTCATACTCTAATACGTTACTCTCTCTCATAGTGGCGTATCTCCTTTGGTTGTTTTTAATTTGCCTATTAAAATTCAACCAGATACGCCGCTCTTTTTCAACTGCTCATACACTACTTTTGATTATATCTCAATGAAGACACCGGCAAGCACCATACAGTTCAAAAGGAAGGATAATCGCGATAATCAGTGCGGAAACAACAGCAGTTGTTAATTCGGACAGCTGAGGATCTTGCTTATGACTGCACCTTTTCTTTTTGTGTATTCGTCAGAGTCATTAATTCCTTCAGATACTAAAGATTCCTTGGCCGCACAGTATTCCTTGAGAAGTTCTGGATCTCTCTTGAGACGTTCACGAAATATGCGAAATCTCTCAACTTCTTCGTTATCTTTTCTCAAAACATGTATATACACGGTAAATGATTCTCCTTTGAAATTGTAAATGCCTAAATACATCGGCCTGTCCTCCGGCCACTGGTAGGCAAAATCATCCCCTTGCTTACAAAACCCAATAGACAGCAGAATGTCTTTGGTTTCTTCAAGCTTTCCCTCGGGGTACAATGCCATAAGATCAATGATGCCCTTTCCACAGCTTCCCGAAACAGCCGTACTGCCGATATGCTCTACGGCGAAAATGTCTGATACCGAAGCTATCTCTTTTATCAATTCCGCGGCAACAACAGGGTATCTCCTGTCATATGTCGTATAGGTTAACGCAGACCTTTGTGAATGCTTTAGTAATTTCATTTCTTTAAGCCCGATTTAAATTATGGCGTTCTTCCACTTACTCAATATTTAATAACAAGAACCGTGCCAAATATTATTGGATTACAATTAATCTTTATATGTCAATGGGTTAAGGCAAATTAATGTATATGGATCGTTCTTTTTTTGGGTAAAATTCACACAACATTCTTTGCAGCCACTCAATAATAAGGCCCGTAACTGCCTGATTTTAAACCCATTGACAACTGCTGTCAATAAGGTTTACTATATGCATACATTGTTTGCCAATCTTAAAAGGAGAATAACTTGTGGATATCCCGCACGGAACAGCGCAGACACTGCGTAGTCCCAGAGCAAGGCTTGAACAGGTCAACCGCTCATGGACCGTTCATGACTATGAGTCGCTTCTTAGGTTCTTCGTTAATATCGTGCCGAAGATATTGGATGCTGAGCGGTGCAGTATCTTTCTTGTGAAACCGGGAATGGATACGATCTGGCTCAAGTTCGGCACGGCCCTGAAGGAGAAAGAGATCAAAGCCCCGCGCGAAGGAAGTTTTGTTGGAAAAGTCATATCATCGGGAAGGCTTCTTATTGAAAATAATGCTGCAAAGACCCCGGGTTATCACCACACTGCCGCGGAAAGTACGGGTTTCAGGGTACAGAACCTCATATGTTCGCCGATCCACAGCACGGTGGAAAAACGTGTCATAGGGGCAATGCAGGTTCTAAACAGAAAAAACGGAAAAGGATTCACATTGCAGGACGGGATTCTTTTTGAGGAAATAGCCAGGTATCTGTCAATGGCAATCGAGAACATAGTTCTGAATGATGAGATTCTGCAGGTATCCAGCCGCCTGAACAAAGACCTTGAAAAACTTTATGATCAAGGGAATGAGTCTTCTGACTTTATTGCCGAAAGCCCGATTATGAAGAATATTCTTGAAACGGTGCGGACACTGAGTACAACTCCTGTAAACGTTCTGATATACGGGGAAAGCGGCACCGGCAAAGAGCTGGTAGCACGGGCGATCCATAATTCCGGAACAACGGCCGATAAACCGTTTGTACCGATCAGTTGCACCGCTATGCCGGAAAATCTGCTGGAGACCGAGCTTTTTGGGCATGAGAAGGGGGCCTTTACCGGCGCTCATCAGGCTAAAAAGGGGAAGTTCGAAGTAGCCGCCAGCGGGACAATCTTTCTGGATGAAATCGGTGACATGCCCCTGAATTTCCAGATCAAATTGCTTCGTGTATTGGAATCCCGGGAGTTCACTCCTGTCGGGGGGCATAGGCTGGTACC